>NZ_JAAKGQ010000007.1:0-97545 GCF_011043515.1 Sphingobacterium sp. SGL-16
TTATTGTAATTTTTGATGTGTTCTCCACCATAAATCAGGCATTTCACCTGCCACTGCCAATTGATAATCTTCGTAACGGCAAGGCACTAAATAAAAACGTTCATTAACTGATTTCGTGCCAAAATAAGGCACCTGCATCCACCAACGGTCTGATTTTTTACTTTTCACAAAAACCAATTCGTGATCTTCGTTTTCTAAAGTCGTACGGTATATAATATACGCTGATTTAGGAATCAAAGGTGCATCGTTTTTGCGATTATAGTATCCATCAATAAAACACCAAATCATCTGCGAAACCAACATTGCTGTTTGTTCCATTGGGTCGAATGTGGGATTAAATTCATAAAATCCAATCGAACTACATTTATCCGACATCCCCGCATAACGCGCGAGTTGACATGCTTCATCTCCAAATAAACCATTGGGAACCGCATTAGCATTTCCTGGTGCTTCCGAAGCACGGATTGCACCGATATCAAAACTAACCATATCTGCTGCGCGAATTATCGGTTCTGCCTGATCTAGTTTTCCTGCTATCATCCCAACACGCTGCGCGTTGAAAAACAGCTTATTGTACATATTGATAGATTCTTTGCTGACTAAAAAAGTCTGATAAGCAACATTATTCAGATTGAATAAATAATCTGGCTGATGCAAAATCAAATGATTCAGATAGGTCTGTGAGTTCAAAGGCATATCTTCTGTATGCTCTTGATCCAGATCAAATTTCGAATCAATTATTGCCACTTCTACCCGTTGCTCCAAATCTTGATACCCACGATATTGCGCATAGGTCAGGTCTTGCCCCCCACCAATGATAATAGGCAGGATATCTTTCTTTACCAACTCCTCTACTACCAATTTTAATGCAGCATAGGTATCATTAATAGATTCACCAGCTTTGATATTTCCAAAATCGACTATTCTAGTTTTATAATCCCCTTGATACAGATCATATAGATGTTTACGTACAGCATTGGGAGCTTTTGCAGTACCTTTATTATTTACTGCAGCACGATCTTCTTCCACTCCAATAATTGCAAGATTAGGACGATTCTCTTCGTCTTCCCAATTCGGAAATTCATCTTCATATCTTTGTATAATCTGTCCCAATTGAGAATTTAAATACTCTTCTTTGGACGTGAAATCCGACAGCTTTATTGGTGAAAAAAAATCTGCTAATGACATATGTATAAATTCTTAATAACGAAAAAACTCTTTTTGGTATATCGCTATGCAAATATGCATTTATTCATTCAAATGATAAAACATTCCCTACAATCAAATGATATAAATACAGTATAACTTTTGCTTTCCATGACCTAAAAATCTATATTTGAATGGCTAAAAACATTATAAAAGAAAGCAAGTGATATTAGTAACTGGAGGTACAGGTTTTTTAGGATCAACGCTCATAAAATTGTTAATCGAACAAGGTCACGCTGTGGTGGCTACAAAGCGTGCATCTTCCTTCATTCCGGACTCGCTCAAGGCATCATCACTGATTCAATGGGTAGATGCAGACATCACTGATTACTTTGCTTTAGCGGATATTTTCAAAAATATTACGCATGTTTATCATTGCGCGGCCAAAGTTTCTTATCAAAAGGAAGATGCGCAAGAATTATATTTAGTCAATGTTGAAGGCACTTCCCATATTGTTAATCTTTGTGTGGAAAACAATGTTAGGCTGGTTCATGTAAGTTCTATCGCAGCATTAGGAACAAGCAAAAACAACAAACCAGTCAATGAACTGGACAAATGGGAATACGATCCAAAAATGTCTAATTACGCCTTATCAAAGTACAAAGCAGAATTAGAAGTTTGGAGAGGAATAAATGAGGGTCTTGATGCTGTTATTGTAAATCCCTCTGTCATCATGGGTATTGGATCTTACAAAAAAGGTTCAGGTGCCATCTTCGAATTGGTCAATAATGGAATTAAAATATTTACAGGAGGATCTGTAGGTATAGTGGATGTGGATGATGTGAGCAAGATCATGGTACAACTTATGAACAGTGAATCCATTTCTGGAGAACGATTTATCTTGAATGCAGAAAACATTAGCAATAAAGAATTATTGTACCGCATCGCGAAATTAATTGATAAAAAACCTCCAACGATCAAAGCCAACAACTTTATGTTGTCTGCCGCGTGGAGATTATCCAAACTCTTATCCAAAATCACAGGAAAAAAACCAGTCATAACCGAAGAATCAGCTCGTGCTGCATCCGAACTTTTGGCTTATTCTAACGAAAAAATAACACAAGAGTTAAATTATTCATTCAAACCACTGAATAAAACGCTTCAAGAAATAGCAAACGCATATTATAACAACAACTGTACACAAACAATCTAAACATCGTGAAAAATTATTACATCATTGATTTCGACAGTACGTTCACACAAGTGGAGGCATTGGACGAGCTAGCTCGTATATCATTAGAAGGTAGTCCAGATCAAGAGCAGGTATATAAAGAAATCGAACGTTTTACCAACTTAGCGATGGAAGGTAAAATCTCTTTTCGCGAAGCTTTAGCAGGTCGTGTCGCTTTATTGCGCGCCAATAAAGAACATTTGCAAAAGCTTATTAAACACTTAAAGAAAAAAGTTTCTAAATCATTTGACCGCAACCGCGAATTTTTCAAGCAAAATGCTGATACAGCCTGGATTGTATCCGGAGGATTCAAGGAATTCATTGTTCCCGTAGTATCACCTTACGGCATTAGAGAAGAAAACATTTATGCCAACACCTTCAAATTTGATGATAATGGCTACATTATTGGTTTTGATGATACCAATCCATTATCCAATGAAGGCGGTAAAGTACAACTTCTAAAAGATCTTAATATCCAAGGCAAAATCTATGGTATTGGCGATGGATATTCTGATTTTCAATTGAAAGAATCCGGATTAATTGAGAAGTTTTTCGCTTTTACGGAAAATATTTCGCGCAAAAGCGTTACCGATAAAGCGGATCACGTTACGCCAAGTTTTGATGAATTTTTGTACGTAAATCAATTGCCTTCTGCAATTTCTTACCCTAAAAACCGTATTCTTTGTTTAATCGTGGGCGATGTGCCAGAAATCTCTGCACATATTCTAAAACGTGATGGATTTTCCATCCGCGTGAAAGAAACATTTGAAGATAAATACACAAAAGATGTAGGTATGCTTTTGTTGGGTAATGGCGTTGAAATTTCAGATGAACAACTATCACGCTGTGATAAATTGAAAACCTTAGGTTACTTGGGCGATGTAAAAGGTCGTGTAAGTAGAAGAATCTGTAATGAAAAAGGTATTGTTGTTTTCGATGATAAAAAGGAGAAACCTACAAATGCGGAATTCGTTCCTCGTCGTATGGCTGATTTTATCAACAATGGCGATACTGATCAAAGCCGTAACTTTCCACACCTGATTTTACCAAAAAAATTAAAAGGTCACCGTTTATTACATATCCACAAAAACGTACCTGGTATCTTAGCACGTATAAACAATATTTATGCTGATAATGAAATCAATATTTTATCACAGTTCTTGATGACTCGCGGAGAAATTGGGTATGTGGTAACCGATATAGATTCGAATTACGATAAATCATTGATCAAACAACTGAAACAAATCGAAAACACGATTAAATTCAGAATCTTATATAAAAACTAATGATAAAGGCTTTCGAAGGAAAGCCTTTTCTGTTTAAGATGATTTTATTTCGTATTTTCAGCGTCAAATTATATACCATGGAAAGACTATTTATCTTGATGCTGAATTTTATCTGTGTGACTAGCTTTGCACAATTTAAAGAGCCTGCTGATCCTAAAAAAAAATTAGCTAACAATGGAGCTTGGGAAAAATTATCGACAGGAATTCAATTTGTGTTCATCGATCCCGACTACAGCTTATCCAAACATAATGTACCTACACAGGAGACTAGCAAAACTTGGAAAACAGATGCTTGGGCAGGAGAAACAGTCAGTACGCAATTAGCTGTTTTCAGTAAAGATGCTAACGTAGATAATTCATCTTTAGAACTATCTTTCTCTAATTTAAAATCTAATAAGAACATTATTTACAAACAAAATATTCACTTCTCTCCTATTGCTTATGTGATCAGCGATGATCCATCCAAATTGGGATCAGCATGTGGTATTAATATCATCTTGGATTCCACATTGGTAGCAGATAGAATACTAAACGCTACGACAATAGAATTTAATTCCAAAGAGACAAGACCTTTATGGTTGAGTATTGATATTCCTAAAAATACTAAACCCGGTCTTTATAATGGAACTATTACAGTCAGCATAAAATCTGCCAAACGAACGAAAAAACTTAATCTTCCTTTTACCATAAATGTGCTTTCGTATAAATTAGCAGATGCAAAAGATTGGTCCTTTTATCTTGACCTGTGGCAAAACCCGTATTCTTCGGCTCGTTATTATAATTTAGAACCTCTTTCTAAAGCGCACTTAGATAAAATCAAGCCGATAATGAAACGTCTAGCAAATGCTGGGCAAAAGAATATCACGACCACGTTGATATATGACCCGTGGAACAGCCAAACTTTCGACAAATATGACGCTATGATTCGTTGGATTAAGAAAAAAGATGGAAGCTGGGAATATGATTATAGCCTATTCGATAAATGGAATGAATATATGCAGAAAGAAATAGGTATTTCTGCATATATCAACTGTTACAGTATGATTCCTTGGAACTTATCTTTTTATTATTTCGACGAAGCAACTCAACAGCGTGAAGTACTGAAAGCAAAACCAAGCGAACAAGCTTATGAAGACCATTGGCTACCTTTCTTAAAAGATTTTGCAGCACACCTAAAGCAAAAAGGTTGGTTCAATAAAACGACGATTGCTATGGATGAAAGGCCGATGAAAGATATGCAAGCTGCTACAAACATTATTAAGAAAGCAGATCCTAATTTTAAAATCTCCTTAGCAGGATATTATCATCCAGAATTGTCAGATGATATTATCGACTATACCATCCCATTCTACGAAACCATGACTCCTGAGGTGTTAGCAGTACGTAAAGCCAAAGGTTATATCACAAGAGCATACACTTGTTGTACGGAGACATACCCGAATACTTTTACAAGTTCTGGATACTATGAGCCGATTTATATGATCGTAAACACTCTTCAACGTGGTTTTGATGGCTATTTACGCTGGGCTTATGATTGTTGGAATGAACAACCTTTAGAAGACACAAGATTTGGTTCTTGGGCAGCAGGAGATACTTACTTAGTTTATCCTGATAATGAAACGAGCATTCGTTTTGAAAGACTGCGTGAAGGTATTCAGACTGTAGAAAAAATCAAGGCACTAAGATTATCATTAACTCAAAAGGGCAAAACTGAACAGCTTAAAAATTTAGAAGAGCAAATACAACAATTCACCAACAAAAATATAAATCGCGATTTGATTCCCTCACAAGTCAAAAGCTTAAAAAATTTATTAAATTCACTTTAAGATATAAGAAAAAGAAACTATGAGAAAGACAATTTTGTCACTAGCTACTGTGGCTATGATGTTTTTAGGAACAGAATTAAGCCAAGCGCAGGTACAATTACCTCCTGCTAGTAGTACGACCACCATTATCCAAGGTCTAGGTATCAAAAATATTATTTTATCGTACCAACGTCCCAATGCAAAAGGTCGTAAAATATTTGGAGATCTAGTGCCTTATAATGAAGTATGGCGTACTGGTGCTAATAATATTCCTACGCTAACATTGGATGAAGAAGTAGAAATTGAAGGCAACAAAGTTCCTGCAGGGACTTATGGTCTTTTTACTATTCCAACTCCTTCAGAATGGACGATTATCTTGAGTAAAAATCCTAAACAATGGGGAGCTTATCAATACAAACAAGAAGATGATTTTTTGCGCTTCAAAGTTAAGCCACAAAAGTTGGCACATAAGGTAGAAACATTTACGATTTTATTTGAAGATGTGACGATAAATTCCACAAAAGTTACTTTGGCTTGGGAAAATACACAAGTAGCTTTCTCTATCAAAACAGATCAAAGCAAAGAAATTATGGAAAGCATCGAGCATGCCATGCAAGGTGAACGTAAGCCTTACTTCCAAGCTGCTCAATATTACTACACTAGTAATTTAGACATCACTAAAGCTGCGGAATGGGTAAAATTAGCAGATCAAGGAAATACAGGAGCTCCACATATCAAATATTGGAAATCATTGATTTTGAATAAAGCTGGAGATAAGGCTGGAGCGCGAAAAGCCGCTGAAGAAGGTATCGAAATGGCTAAAAAAGCGAACAATCCAGAATACGTTAAGTTAAATACACAAGCTTTAAAAGAAGCGAAGTAGTAAAATAGTATTCCTCACAACAATAAAGCCTTCTCTAGTAGGCTTTATTGTTTTAATGCGTTATATAATATCTCTACGGGATGGAGGGCAGTTTCTTTTGTGCCATCGTGAATTTGGTGGCGACAACTTCCACCGGTAGCGACCACAATTGCTTCAGCTTCCTTGGCTCTAACTTTTGGAAATAGGACCAATTCTCCAATTTGCATGGAGATATCGTAATGTTCTTTTTCATACCCAAAAGCCCCAGCCATACCACAGCAACCCGAAGGAATTATCTCTACTTCATTTCCCGCGGGAAATGACAATAAATTAGCTGTACATTGCTGCAGTTTCCAAGCTTTTTGCTGACAATGGGTATGTAATAATATATTCTGATTTAGCTTAGTAAAAGATTCTTTCTTAATATTACCCTTTTGAATTTCCTTCCAAAGAAATTCTTCCATCACCATAGCAAATGCCCCAATACGCTGTGCCTCCTCTTCTAATTCCTCATCTACCAAATCCACATATTCATCCCGAAAACACAAAATTGCCGAAGGCTCAACACCGACTAAAGCTATTTCGTCTGTAAGACGGGGAGCAAATGTTTTGACATTTTTATTCGCTAATTTGCGAGCGTCTCGTAGCATACCTTTGGATATTAATGCTCTTCCGCTAAAAGGATGATCAATTACCAACACTTCATAACCTAAAGCTTCCAACAACAAGATAGCTTTTTTGCCCAAGTCTACATCGTTGAAATTTGTAAATTCATCACAAAAGAAATACACTTCCTTTATCGGTCTTCTATCTGTCCAAAGTGGTTTTTCGCGTTCTAAAAACCATTTTCTAAGCGATTTTTTTGCTATCGCCGGAATGGTTCTTCGGTAATCAAAACCAACAATGTCTTTTACAATTTTGCTTATTACTGAGTTGGAAGTTATCCAATTATAGACTCCCGGAATATAAGACATCAATGCTGTCAGCTGATCTACCTGACCAACCATGCGCGTACGTAGCGGAAGCCCGTTTGCATCGTGGTAAGCCTGCAAAAAGTCAGCTTTGACTTTCGCCATATCGACACTCGACGGACACTCTATTTTACATCCTTTACAGCTCAGACACAGATCCATGACCTCTTTGATTTCTGGATGATCAAAGGGATTTTTTTTATGGGAATTGGTTAGAAACTCCCGCAAGATATTCGCTCGAGCACGTGTTGTATCATGTTCATTACGCGTTGCCATATAAGAAGGGCACATTGTTCCTTTGGACAATTCTGTCTTACGACAGTCCCCAGATCCATTACATTGTTCTACGTGCTGCAGTATATTCTGTCCTTTATAACGAAATGTAGAATTAATGTTTCTAGGGGAAGCATCAGGCGAATAGCGTAAGAATGTATTCATTGCAGGAGTATCCACGATTTTTCCTGGATTAAAAATTCCATTTGGATCCCAAGTAGTTTTTATCTGCTTAAGCAATTGGTAATTGTGTTCTCCAATCATGTAAGCAATGAATTCCCCACGTAGACGGCCGTCACCATGCTCACCACTCAGCGAACCTTTGTACTTTTTAACCAACTTCGCTATTTCAAATGCTATATCACGAAATAACTGGTTTCCCTCTTGAGTTTTTAGGTTGATAATAGGTCGTAAATGTAGTTCACCAGTTGCTGCATGCGCATAATGCACCGAATACAGATTATACTTCGAAAGAATCTGATTAAATTCTGCGATATACGCGGGTAAATCTTCTACATCGACAGCGGTATCCTCAATTACTGCAACTGGCTTTTCATCTGATGGCGTATTGCTCAACAATCCAAGCCCTGCTTTACGCAAATCCCAAACCTTCTTTTTATCTGCGCCAACAATTAAGGGGAAATAATAACCATACCCCGATGCACGCATATCTTTCTCAACAGCTTCAACTTTCTCCAGAATATCAGCCTCATTCTCGCCATCGTATTCTACAATCAGAATAGCTTTTGGATTTCCTTTGACAAAGAAACGATTTTGCTGTTGCTCTAAATTATTTTCAGTACAAGCCAAAATATAATCGTCCATCAACTCGCTTACCAAAGGTTTATGCTTCAAAGCAATTAGATTCGCTCGCAAAGCATCATCCAGAGACGCAAAATGAACACAAAGCAAGCCTGTTGGCTTCTTGGAAAGCTGATTAACGTGAAGTTTTATCGAAGTAATAAATAAAAGTGTGCCTTCCGATCCACAGATTAATTTAGAAAAATTGAATTTTTCACTACCTGATGTAAAAGGATCAGTTTCCAAAAGCATATCAATTGCATAGCCTGTGTTGCGACGCTCAACTGATTTCTTTGGAAACTCCCGACGAATTTCTTCCTGATTACGGTAATCACTCAAAACAGATCGTATTTGCGCATACACTTTACCTTCTAAGGTTGGAAGTTCACATTTAGCTAGAAATTCATCGAAAGTCAAATCCGAAAAAATAACTTTCGAACCATCAGACAAATAGCCTTCTACTTCCAAAGTATGCTCTCTGGTACTTTTATAAACCAAAGAATTGGAGCCGCAAGAATTATTTCCAACCATTCCGCCAATCATGGCACGATTTGCCGTAGAAGTTTCGGGGCCGAAATACAATTCATAAGGACGTAAAAACATATTCAGTTCATCACGAATTACTCCAGGCTGTACACGTACCCATTGCTCCTCTTTATTGACTTCCAATATTTGGGTAAAATGTTTTGAAACATCCACTACAATACCGTTTCCAACAACTTGACCCGCAAGTGAAGTACCAGCAGTACGAGGAATTAAGGAAGTTTTATTTTCTAGCGCAAAAGTGATTAATAGCTGAATATCCGCTTCCGTTTTTGGAATGGCAACAGCCAAAGGTATTTCTCTATACGCAGAAGCATCTGTTGCATACAACAAACGCATTTTTGTATCGAAAAAAAGATCGCCCGAAAGCGATTCCTTTAATACCTGCAACTTTTCTTCCACCTTACGAACCTTTTATTTGTGTGGTATATGTACTTTCAAAAATCTTGTCTGCATTATTGGTTTCAAAACCATCACGACGATGTTTTGGACGGAGTTCTTCTTTGGGTAGGTGCGCAAATTCGGGCAACACCGAGCGTTCTGCAAATTCTACATAACTTCCCGCTATTTTTAGGGTCTTACCATCGGAAAAAGTAGCGTCATATAAAGCCGAAACAGTACTACTTTGACGCAACAACTTGTCATCACTCGTCTTGATTACACCACCCGAATTATTCAATTTTACCCCGATACTTAGTAAGAAATCATTGAATTCTTCTAAGGTATTATAACCATCCTTCAACTCATGAATACTTATAGTATAGTGATTCAAATAATAGCGATTGTAAATCACCCAAGCCGCATATTCACTTTCATTCAGTAAAGTTTGGTATTCTTCGGAAGTAGGTAAGCCCCATAGAGGTTTTTGCAAAAATGCAGCAGCTTCCTGTCCATTACTTAAATCTAAATCATCCACAGGATCCGAAGTAATAGGTGATGTATATTTATAAATAATATCTTGTGCTGCTTGACTTAGCTCTTTGACACGCAATTCTGAAACGAAAATACGAGGATAGCCCTCTGCAGGTGGCGAAAACCAATACGCGTCCAATTTTTTACCTTCGAAATAATAATAATCTCGTTTCACATAACCATAGGCTTTAAAAATCTTTTCAAAAGAAGCGATACCAAGATTTGGAATCCCCAACGTTCGAAAAGCAATATGGTCATTGACAATATCATCTTGGGATTGAACGACACCTTTATCCAATAGGGCTTTTGAGATTTTATCTACATCCGCAACATTTTTACGATAATGCTCGAATAAATCATTCAAAACAATATCTAAAGGATTATTTTCTTCAAAATGCATGGCACCAAAATTTAGCGTTTATACTAAGGTAAATTTAATAAAAACATTTTGATATTCGTACGGACTAAATATAAAAAAAGAGAATATTATTCGGGTTAATTCGCAATTGTAAAAATTTAATTCACTAAAAATTTATAGTTCGTCCTTCAAGAGTTCTTCTAATTCTTCAGCGCTAAGATTCATATTTATATTTCCATCTTTTGCAAAAGAAATCTCGCCAGTCTCTTCCGAAACGATAACAGCAACAGCTTCCGAGACTTCGGTAACACCGATGGCTGCGCGATGACGCAAACCAAACTGAGGAGGTAAATCTTCACTATCCGACAATGGAAGCACACAACTAGCTGTCATTACCCGAAAATCTACAATCACAACAGCCCCATCATGCAAAGGACTATTCTTGAAAAATATACTTTCTAATAAGCGTTTGGATAAAGGCGCATCAATATATTCTCCACTAGATTGGTAATATTCTTCATCAAAATATCTAGAAAACACAAGCAATGCTCCTGTCTTCGCTTTAGACATACTTCGACAAGCGTCTACTATGATCTTTATCTGCTCAGAATGATCTTCATTTGTTTTGCCTTTATTAGCAATGAAATTCAGGAAAAACTTTTTTCGTCGCAACGAAATATTCTTCCCAATATGAAGTAAAAAACGACGAATTTCCTGTTGAAACACGACGATAAGCGCAATAGAACCTACGGAAATAAAGCCTCCAAAAATCTCAGTCAACAGGCGCATTTCCAACTGCTTCACGACCAAATATATACCGTAAAACAAACCTACCCCCAACAAAATATTTACAGCAATAGTCCCTTTGATCAGACTATAGACATAATATATAATCACAGCGACCAACAGGATATCAATAATATCCAGTAACCGAAATCCTTCTAATATATTGAAACTTAATCCATCCATTTCTATGCAATTTAAAAAAATTATAGCAGGATTTATTCCTCCAATCATCCAAATGATAAACTTTCTTTACCTTTGTGGTTTAATCTGTTAAACTATGACAAGACTTTCCGTAAATATTAATAAAATTGCCATGCTGCGTAACTCACGTGGAGGAAATGTACCCAACTTAGTAGCCGCTGCCTTAGCCTGCGAGCGTTTTGGGGCAGAAGGAATCACAGTCCACCCACGCCCAGATGAGCGCCATATTCGTTATCAAGATGTATACGATCTGAAATCAGAAATAAAAACGGAATTTAATATTGAAGGAAATTGTCTAGAGCAAAAATTTGTGGATTTAGTATTAGCAAATAAACCTGCTCAAGTCACTTTGGTTCCTGATGCTTTAGGTCAACTAACTTCTAACCATGGTTGGGACACGATTAAAAACAAAGTGTACCTGCAAGAGATGGTTAAAGTGTTCAAGGATGCTGGAATTCGTGTGTCCATTTTCGTGGATCCTATAGAAGAAATGATCGAAGCTGCAGCTGAAACAGGTACAGATCGTGTTGAATTATATACGGAGGCTTATGCCGCAGAATTTGGTTTTGACAAAGAGAAAGCAATTGAGCCTTATTTCAAAGCGGCATTAAAGGCAAGAGAAGTAGGCTTAGGATTAAATGCTGGACATGATTTAGATTTGAATAATTTAGCCTATTTTAATCAGCATATCCCAGGATTATTGGAAGTAAGTATTGGCCATGCTTTGATTTCTGATGCTTTGTATTTAGGTTTAGAAGAAACCATCAAGCGCTATTTAGCTGCATTAAAAGCTTAAAATAATGTTTATAAAAAAAGGAAAGTCGGATTGAATATCAATCAGACTTTCCTTTTTTTTATTTAATTAGGTCTTACTTAATACCTTTAAAAATTCTATTCCAACGAATCTTCGACAAGAAGGAACCGTCCTTATCCCAACTCAACCATGTAAATAAGGCTTTACCCACAATGTGATCTTCTGGCACAAATCCAAACGCACGCGCATCAGACGAATTGTCTCGATTATCTCCCATCATCCAATAATAGTTCATTTTGACCGTATATGTAGAAGTTTTCGTACCATTGATATATATACCATCATTACGAACTTCTAAGGTATTGCCTTCATAAATACTTATAATCTTTTCATAGATAGCAAGATTATCTGCATTAAGTTCGACTACCTCGCCTTTCTTAGGGACTTTTAACGGTCCAAAATTATGGAAATTCCATTCATAATGGTTCGTATGTGGAAATGCAGAAGAATTATTATCATAATTTTCTACTTTCACAACATTGGACCAACTTTTTACTTCTTCAACTTCTTCTTTCGTAATGTGCAAAACATATGGTTCTCCGAAAATATTACCAAATTCATCCTTCTCAAATTCCATACGCTTATCAATAAGTTTCTGTGGATTTAAGCCAGAACCATCTGTATAAATTAAATAAGCATGTTGGACATCATCCGAGTCATAACCCACCCCATTATTGACATACAAAACACCTTTACGCATTTCGACTACATCTCCAGGAATTCCTACAGCACGTTTGATATAGTTTTCTCTTTTATCCACTGGTCTAAAAGTTTCCTCTGGGAAATTAAAAACCACTACGTCGTTACGTTCAATATTTTGAAAACCTGGCAATCTTTTATATGGTATGTGGATTAATTCAGAATAAGCTTTACCACCTGTAATTGGCATCGTGTGATGTGCAAAAGGAAATGCTATTGGCGTATTTGGAATACGTGGACCATAGTTTAATTTACTTACGAACAAGAAATCTCCTACTAATAATCTTCTTTCCATCGATCCTGTAGGAATCATATACGCTTCTATCAAGAAACCGCGAATCAAGGAGGCTGCTACTGTCGCAAAAATGATTGCGTCAACCCATTCACGACCTACTGATTTTTTATAGGGATATTTTTTCTTGAATTCTTCTGTAGCAGATTGACCTCTATATTTTACATTTGCATCCTTACCCCACATAGGCAATACGATGAAAGGAACTAATACAGCAGCTGCAGTTTCCCAAAAACGTTGTTTTCCGAATGATTTAAGAAAATCTAAATACAGACTATAAAAGATAAATATATTGACAATTGGGACTAATAATAAAGCAACCCACCATGCAGGTCTGCCTATCAATTGTGTCATTACATATTCGCGATAGAAAGGAATAATAGCTTCCCAGCCTTGTTTGCCAGCCTTTTTAAACAGCAAAAATAATCCGTAAAGGGAAATTACTGTTAAGACTCCAAAAATAATATACCACATATTTTATATTTTACATAGAAACCCACTAGGTAGAAGGTATTCGAGTTTATTTATTAAAATCAAAAATTTCTGTTACCTGATAAAAACCTTTTTTACCATACAACCATTCTGCAGCAACAACCGCTCCTAAGGCAAATCCATCACGATTGTGTGCTGTATGCTTGAACTCAATCTGATCAACTTCAGAACTATACAATACTGTATGCGTACCCGGAACCTCCTCAATACGTAAACTTTCAATTAAAAGCTCATTAGGTTGATTAACCACTTCTTCATCCGAGCCAACAACTTGATTAACCCAAGTCTTTTTCACGTCACTGTTATCGATAATTCCTTCGGCAATAGTAATTGCAGTACCACTAGGTGCATCCAATTTATGGATGTGATGAATTTCTTCCACCTGTACATCATATTGTTGGTAAGGACTAACGGCTTTAGCCAGTAACCTGTTAATATGAAAAAAGATGTTCACACCAATACTGAAATTAGAACCATACAACAAAGATTGATTAGCCTCCAAACACGTTTCTTTTACTTCTTGCAAATGTTCATACCAGCCTGTAGTACCAACTACCAAAGGCAAATCTGCTTCGAAACACAAACTTATATTAGCTAAAGCTGCATCTGGAGTACTGAAATCAATAGCAATATCCGCATCAGCTAAATCTTCCGCTGTAATAGATTCTCTATTGTGTGCATCAACTATCAACGCTATTTCATGGCCTCTTTTAAGTGCAAATTTTTCAATTAGCTGCCCCATTTTGCCATAACCTAGTATAACGATTTTCATATTTAAGGTTTATCTATTTAAAATTAAACGTCAACTTCACCCCAGGGGTAAATTGACGGCCAAAGTTCATATTATATGCCAAAGCAGATGTTGGTAATAAGGTTGGAGTAATCTTGAATCCCAAATCATCTCCTATATTGTAGCGGAAACGCAACATAGAATCAACATATGCCTCCAATACATTTAATCCCCACCATCCAGCAGTGACCAAAATAGTCATATCACGATAGCGACGATAGTTATCTTTTGCTCGAATCAAACCATCCAAACTCTGATATCCTTCCAAATCTGGATCTCCTGTAGCTCCATTATTATCAATTCGGTAGGCTGCTTCCTTTACAAATTTTTGATAATGCCAGTTCCAAAAATCAAAAGTTAAATATCCTGTCAAAAGGCCACCATAAATAATTGGCAATTTAATCCAAACATATTTACCCCCGTTTGTGATCTGCCCCCAGCCTGGTGCAAGTAAAGATCTTTTCCATGCTACAGTAGACAACTGTTCTATTGCTAGACGTGTGGAATCTTTTAAGATATCTTTATAATAATATTTCTCGCGTTCTTTCTCCGCCCTTTCCCTTGCTTTCCGCTCCTCACGAGTTTCTTTCTTTTTGACTGTATCCTGAACAGCTTTTACACTATCCAATGCATTTGCAGTGGTATCTAAAGCGACTTTCTTAGTTGAATCAACTTGCGAATAGCCTCTAAAAGTGCACAGTAAAAAGAAAATTAAGACTAAATATTTCGGCATTACCAATCTAACAATTCTAAAATACGGCTCAAATCATCTTCCGACTCAAAAGGAATTTCAATAGCTCCTTTTCCACGAGAATTTTTCAAATTCAAACGTACACGCGTCGAAAATTTCGAGGCTAAATCATCTTCAATTTTTTGATATTGAAAATCCAATTGCTTTCCTACCCCTTTACCCTTTTTAGGCTTAAGTTGCTCTTGAATATTACGGACTAAGATTTCGGCCATACGTACAGAAAGATCTTTATCAATAATCTCCTGATATACAAAAAGCTGTTTGTCAATATCACCTACATTAATCAAAGCACGTGCGTGCCCCATTGATATTACACCATCACGAATACCTGCTTGTATCACTGGTGGTAATTTCAATAGGCGTAAGTAATTAGTCACTGTAGAACGGTTTTTAGAAACACGGTCTCCCAATTCCTCTTGCTTTAAATTACACTCCTCTATCATGCGTTGAAAACTCAAAGCTACCTCGATAGCATTTAAATTTTCACGTTGAATATTTTCAATCAATGCCATTTCCAACATCTGTTGGTCATTAGCAGTACGTACGTAAGCTGGAATTTCTGTTATTCCTGCTAAAATAGATGCGCGTAAACGACGCTCACCTGAGATGAGTTGGTATTGATTTTTACTAACCTGTCTTACTGTAATCGGCTGAATCAAGCCTTGCAACACGATAGATTCGGAAAGCTCTTTCAAAGCAGCTTCATCAAAATCTGTACGCGGTTGAAATGGGTTGACAGCAATTTGTTCTATTTTAATAAAATTAATACTGCCTGCCGAAGGTGCTGCTGTGTCACCAATCTCGCCTTTGGTAGTACTAGGAGATACTTTCAAATCATCCTGCAATAGCGCACCAAGTCCTTTTCCTAATCCTGTTTTACGTTGTAATGCTGCCATTATACGATTGCTTTTTCTTCTTTATTATGTTCTACCAATCCGTTCTTTTGTAAAATCTCACGAGCTAAATTCAAATAGTTAATTGCACCTTTACATGAAGCATCGTGCATAATTACCGAAATACCAAAACTTGGAGCTTCACTTAGACGTGTATTACGTTGGATAATTGTTTCGAATACCAGATCAGTAAAGTGCGTACGAACTTCTTCAACTACTTGATTTGACAAACGTAGACGCACATCATACATCGTCAACAAGATACCTTCAATCTCTAAATTCGTATTTAATCTATTTTGAACGATTTTAATCGTATTCAATAATTTACCCAAACCTTCTAAGGCGAAATACTCACATTGTACCGGAATGATTACGGAATCCGAAGCTGTTAAAGCATTAATGGTAATTAAACCCAATGATGGTGAACAATCGATTATAATGAAGTCATAATCATCTTTTATCTCATCCAACATTTTTTTCATTTTGTACTCACGCTCATTCAAATTGATCATCTCAATCTCCGCCCCTACCAAATCAATATGTGCTGGCAATAAGTCCAAATGAGGTGTATCGGTAGCTTTGATAGCATCACGCGGGTTCAAATCATTCACCAAACACTCGTACACACTCGCTTTTATACCACGAGGATCAAAACCAATACCCGAAGTAGAGTTTGCTTGTGGATCTGCATCCACCAACAAAGTTTTATATTCTAAAACTGCCAAACTTGCGGCTAAGTTGATTGATGTTGTTGTTTTCCCTACACCGCCCTTTTGATTTGCTATTGCAATTATTTTTCCCATGAGATACCGAACCTTTACAATTTTGTGTTATCAATTGTAGTTCTCGCATAAAATTAACATTTACCGCATGTACTAAATACTTAAATGATGTTAAATTTACTATTTTTGAGAACTCCTGATACTATTACTCAGGATGCTAAGATACAAAAAATTGACATACGATTAGACAAATCGCGCATCGATTACGATAAGTTGCAACATCACAATGAATTTAATTATATCGGGTACAAATAGGCTGGGTAGTAACTCTTTAAAAGTAGCTAACTACTACAAAGCAGAATTAAACCGCAAAAGCGAGCAATGGGAAATATTCTCCTTGGAGGATTTACCACATGATATTTTATTCACTGATTTGTACGGAAAACGATCTGAAGCCTTTTCTGCTATACAAGCTAAAGTTTCCGCAGCGCAAAAATTCATTTTCATCATCCCAGAGTACAATGGAAGCTATCCTGGTGTATTAAAAATATTTATTGATGCTTGTGCATATCCTTCTTCTTTCGCTAATAAAAAAGCGGCCTTAGTGGGTGTTTCTACTGGAAAATATGGAAATATTCGTGGCGTCGACCATTTTACAGGCGTATGCAATTATGTCCGCATGCATGTACTTCCATTAAAGATACATGTTCCACACATTCAAAATGAACTAGATCCATCTGGATGCTTTGTAGACCCTATTACACTAAAGTTTATTGATGAGCAAATTGAGGAGATTTTGAGATTTTAATTCCAAAAAAATTAGAACAAACAATTTTCACTTTATCCCAAACAGCTCATCTACATAGTAGCTATCCAATAAATTTGAATACAAGATATAGACGGTAAACATTTCATAAATTGGCCATAAAAAAAAGCACCAATTTCTTGATGCTTTTCATTTGTGATGTGGAGGCTACTGGATTCGAACCAGTGACCCTCTGCTTGTAAGGCAGATGCTCTGAACCAGCTGAGCTAAGCCTCCTAGAATGATTGGTGGAGAATACTGGATTCGAACCAGTGACCCTCTGCTTGTAAGGCAGATGCTCTGAACCAGCTGAGCTAATTCTCCGTAGAATGTTTGGTGGAGGCTACTGGATTCGAACCAGTGACCCTCTGCTTGTAAGGCAGATGCTCTGAACCAGCTGAGCTAAGCCTCCAAACATTTTTTTATTCTTTTTCAGAACGAGCAACCTTATCCTGATTGCGTGTGCAAATATAGCCCTAATTTTTAAGTTTCAAAATGTTTTTGCAACTTTTTTACTGTCTTAAAGTGTAATTTCCTAATAAAAAGATAGATAAATTTTAGTCATAAAATTTCCAAGAAGCACCAAATCTAAAGTTTGCTGGATTCATAGGATAACGACGAACTGTATAATATCCTTTTGGATACAAATATTGATTGGTAAAATTATTACTGATAAATAAATTTACACGCTTAATATTCATTGTTGCCCAAAAATCAACTATAGGATATGTAGAAAATTCTAAGCTTGTATTCGTATTATAAAACTGTCCTGTGTTGATCGAGTAAGAAGGAGTTACGAATGGCGTATTGAAACGGACATCCGTACCTATACGTAAATTCAACACATCAAACCATCTAGCATCATAGTAGAAACTATGCCAAGTATATAATTCCGGAGTAGCAATGATATTCATGGCATCTGACTTTTGATAGACTACACGGTTATCCAAATGGAACTTTCCAAACTTGAAATTTTGCTCCACAGTAGCTTTTATAAAATTCAAATTACCATATTGAGCGGCTTCAATCACCTTATCCAGTCTGCCATCATCATTAGGATTATCTACCTCCTTGAAATAGGTGTAATTGTTAATTAAGAAGTATTCTACACGTCCCTTAAATCCTAATTTAGGGTTGCTGTACATGAAAGATAAATTCTGTGTTTTGGTTTTATCTAAATTATTGTTCCATTGATGATAGGTATAATTCATACGGTTGAATACCATTTCGGGAGATTTATTTTGGGAATAAGCTCCTAATGAAATCTTCCCCACCTTTTCACCTATCAAAATATCAGCTTTCGCCTCATACAAATAATCACCAAAATTGTGCCCCACTACGATTTGATTCACACCCAAATTAAAATTAATGCGATCAGAAAATTTATAACTCAAATCTCCCTTTACAGAGGAATTTTGATAAAAATCTGTGGAAATACTATCTGCATACCAAATCAAATCGTTTTGAAAACCTAGATTTAATTTAGCCTCATTTTTCAAAACTGATTTAGGACGTAAATAAAATGCATAGGTAAATTCATTTGAAATCGTAGTTACCTTAGTGGTATCGTGCACTTCTTTAAAATTTCCAAATGGAAAAGCACTGTATGTATCATCCTCATTTTTATAAAACACAAATCGTTGTTGACGAATATGAGTATTGTGCGCAATAGCGTTAGTAGGATGAATTTCCATTTCGGGCTGATCTTTATTAACCGTATCCAATCGACCTATATAATAGGATTGGCGCAGGAAAAAGCTATTATCATTCCACTTATTATAAGGTCGAGTCTGGCGTTGACCACGCAAGCGAGTACCTACCGAATACCAAGAACTTACTTTAGGATCTCTAAATACGGTATCATTTAATACAGACCCATTTTCAGGAGCGTCCAATTTATTGAAAGTCATATTAGCAATCATATTATAACGTTTGCTTGGTGACTCATACCAAGTATTCACTGAACCTTTCCTGTCGTTGTAATCTTGATTATAAAAATATCCATCCGTATTAGTCGCATGATAATCTACACCTATATTCCAGTTTGGATTTATATTTTGGGTAAGTTTTGCTTTGAACACTTGATCTGCAAAAAAGAATCCTACAGCATACAATTCCGAATAACGCGCTCTTGCACGGTAATACTGTACAGAATCGGAAGTCAATAGATAACGTTCTAAAGCATGAAAACCAGGCTGAAAACCAATCTTCTTACTGGGCTGAAAAAGTAAATCTCGTGTTGCCAACCCGTACGAGCCGAGATTTATACTTGGATTCCAAGGAAGGTTCTGTTTATTATAATATTGAAAATTGTAGTGTGTAGTATCTATTTGTTGGGTATAGGTAGCATATTTCAACATATTCAATGTAGCGTAACGTACATATTTTGCTGAAAACACAACAGAATCTTTCTTATTATCTTCTTTTGCTCGGGCAGAATCTAATGCCGAACTAAATTCATCATTGACCTGTGCTTGGACGGCAAAAGTTAGTGACAAGAAGAATACTATACTTAAGAGGCTACGCAAAAAATTACTACTCATCTATTACTGGAATATATTTCGCAAAAATAAAGAAATTATGATGTTATTGTAGTGCAATTAACTCTTTTAACACCTGTGTCATTTTTGGCTCTACTCCTGCGGCTATTTTAACTACCTCAGTGAGAGAAACAGGCTGCAGGTCCTCATGAAAACCTTCGTCCGTAATAACAGAAATGGCAAACACAGGTAAGCCCATGTGATTGGCTACGATTACTTCAGGCACTGTACTCATTCCCACGATATCTCCCCCAATTAGTCGCATATAACGGTATTCGGCACGTGTTTCCAGATTAGGACCAGGTGTGGACACGTAGACTACTCGATGCGCATTAACACCCAGTCTCATTGCAATCTCTAAACCCTGTACTTGCATCTTTTTATCATAAGGAGCGCTCATATCAGGAAAGCGAGAACCGTAATTTTCATCATTAAAACCGCGCAATGGATTATCTGGCAGCAAATTAATGTGATCGTCGATAATACCGATATCACCTTTTTTGATTGCCGGATTCAATGAACCAGATGCGTTTGAAACGAATAGTTTCTGAATACCCAAGTCTCGCATGACTCGTACAGGAAAAGTTATTTCTTGCATATTGTATCCTTCGTAGTAATGCAATCTTCCTTGCATAGCCACGACCTTACGACCATTCAAAATCCCAAATATCAATTTGCCTGTATGGAATTCCACTGTGGAAATCGGAAAATTAGGAATATTAGAATACATCAATTGATGATACACCTCAATTTCATTGACTAGCTTTCCTAAGCCTGTACCTAAAATAATACCAAATTCGGGAGTGAAATCGCCAATACGTTGGCGAATAAAAGAAACCGTGTCGTCTATTAAATGATACATGTGCACAAAAAACTAATACTCAAACTTAGTGTTAATTTTTTGCACACACAAATCACTTAAGCGCAATTATTTAGTGAGAAAGTGCTTTCTCAGATGCCTTTCCTGGAGAAGTAATCAGCAATAATATAAATGTAATAATGGCATTATGGATAATTAAATCCAGACCAATTACATAGTTTGTATACACAGGAATAATGTACGTATTCAATAAAAATAAAATCAAAGGCGCAAGTATCGCGATATAAGGCACCAATTTGTCATTAACTGCTCTTTTTGTAAACATTCCGAATACAAATAAGCCTAACAATGGTCCATAAGTATAACTAGCGGCAGTGAAGATCGCATTCACCACTGAATCATCGTTTATTAATTTGAAAACCAAAATTACCAGCAACATTAAGACCGAGAAACCAAAGTGTACATAATTACGTTGGCGCACTAACGCAGGATCATTTGGATTCTCTTTTTTATTGAAATTCAAGAAATCTACACAGAAAGAAGTTGTCAATGCCGTCAAAGCTGAATCGGTAGTAGCAAAGGTTGCCGCTGTCAATCCCATCATAAAGATGATAGCCGGAACAATGGACAAGTGATTCAATGCTATTTCAGGATATAAATAATCACGAGTGGCTAAAGAAGCGATATCAATTCCATTTTTCTCTGCATAAATGTACAAAAGCGCACCTACAGCCAAAAAGAAAATATTGATAACCACAAATACAGAAGTAAACGTAATCATGTTCTTTTGAGCCTCCTTGATGGTACCCATAGAAAGATTTTTCTGCATCAAATCTTGGTCAAGACCTGTCATTGCAATAGTAACAAACATACCTCCCAAGAATTGTTTCCAGAAGTTTGCTTTACTACCTACGAAATCTTCCCAAAAGAAAATTTTAGAATAACTACTTTCTTTTACCGCTTCAAACGTATCAATGATACTAAAGTCTAATCCTCTTGCCATAAAATAGATAGACAAAATAACAGCTGTAACAAGAAAAGTCGTTTGCAACGTATCTGTAATGATAATCGTTTTAAGACCGCCTTTGTTTGTATATAACCATATTAATACCAAACATATTGCAACTGTAACTGCGAAAGGAACATTCCAAGCATCAAAGATAAAATGTTGTAAAACAATAGCTACTAAGTATAGACGGAATGCAGAACCAATTGTTCTAGAAACCAAGAAAATAGCAGCACCAGTTTTGTATGTTAAGAAACCAAATCTTTCTTCTAAATAAGTATAAATAGAAGTCAAATTCATTCGGTAGTATAAAGGTAATAACACGTAAGCAATGATGACAAATCCTACTGCATTACCTAATACGAATTGGAAATAACTAAAATTCGAAGCTCCAACAGCTCCCGGAACGGAAATAAAAGTCACTCCAGAAAGCGCCGTGCCAATCATCCCGAAGGCAACCATATACCATTTGGAATTACGGTTAGCCACAAAGAATGTAGAGTTATCAGCCGATCCTTTGGATGTAAAGTACGAAACCGCAAGCAATACCCCGAAATAGATGACTAAAAAGGATAATAATATTATAGGTGACATATATAGTCGTTAAAGTTTAGTATTGTTTTTTATAGAATGCTTCAATTGCCTGACGTACATTTCCGAATTTTTCTAATAATTCCGTTGCTAAGGCTTCTTCCGCTCCAGTTTCCGCCATGACCATACGCACACCACGACCTACTAACTTGTGATTAGACAATTGCATGTCTACCATTTTATTGCCTTTCACGCGACCCAATTGGATCATCACAGAAGTACTGATCATATTCAATACTAATTTTTGTGCAGTACCTGATTTCATACGAGTAGAACCTGTAACAAACTCAGGACCCACGATTACTTCTACTGGATACTTTGCGATTTCAGCAATTGGAGAACCTCCATTACATACTACACATCCTGTAGCGATACCTCTTGAATTGGCTTCTTGCAAACCTCCGATTACGTACGGTGTAGTTCCAGATGCAGCAATACCAATAATAATATCATTTTCTGTTATTACATATTCATCCAAATCTTTCCAGGCTTGCTCCAAATCATCTTCAGCAAACTCTACTGCTTTGCGAATAGCTGTATCGCCACCTGCAATTAGACCAATCACCCAATCAAAAGGAACACCATATGTTGGAGGACATTCAGAAGCATCCAAAATACCTAGCCTACCGCTCGTACCCGCACCGATATAGAAAATACGACCACCTTTTTTCATGCCTTCTACCGCAACTTTTACTAATGCCTCGATTTGAGGAATAGCACGTTCTACCGCAAGAGGAACAGTCTTATCTTCGTTATTAATATTTGTAAGTAATTCTAGGACAGACATTTTATCTAAATCCTGATAATTGGAATCTTTCTCTGTTGTAATAACCATCTAAAACGAAATCTTTAAATAATTCTTTAATATCGTAAATATGCAACTTTTTTACAAAACACGCAAAAAAACGCAACTATAAATTTTCAACCATTACGAAAATATATTTTTTTGACTGCAAATTCGCTATGATTTCCACTAGTCTATAATATAATTTATCCGTACGTCCTGGATCTGCAGTCAAATGGATTAGAATGCTATATCCATTTAATTCCTTTTCTTGTTCATACCCCCTTTATGTGATAATATTAACTACCGACATATAATCAGGTAGCCATCTCAGGATAATTATAATCTGCAGGATTACGCAAACCTGAGGTAAAAATCGTATACTTCACAAACCTATTTCTTGCGCCGAATCTACAATTTTTTTATTGTACCATTCATAAAGAGTTATAAATATACTATTAATAGGTATAGCAAGCTTTTGCCGATTAATCGTATTGTTTTTCCTATCTCACAAAACTCCTTCTTTGTAACAATAAAAAAACTGTCTTAATTTTCCCAATGAGCATATAAAAGATGCTTATCAGAATGCTGTCCCAATGTAATTTCCATTTTTGGCCAATTGCTTTAACACCTTTGCCGATTTTTTCTCTTCTAAAATAAAGAACGATGTTTGGTCCTTATATCAAGGTTAGTACGTTAATTTCACAATTTTTCCATCCATAGTACTTGCAATCACAAAGTTTTTGGTCACCAAAGTAGGGTTCACCATTGCATTCGAGATTTTATACTGCCATACAACCTCACCATTTTTTGGATTAATAGCTGAAACTAAACCTGAATTATTAGGTACTATGACTAAGTCTTTATTGCTGTAAATTGCCGAAGGTGTCAGTTCATAAGGTAATTTCAACTTTGATTTCCAACTTACGTCCATATGATCGGCTGTAACTGGTACGCCTATTAATTCCCCATCCATCGTCTTAGCGTAAACATATTTTTTGTCGAATGACAAGCCCATCGATTCACGCACACGGTATTGATCTTTTTTCTCTCTCCAGATTACTTTACCTGTTTTTAAATCCAAAGCAGTCATAAAACGATCTGGCGCCACCACAAATACTCTATTATTGGCTACTACTGGATAACATGCTGCAGCAGAAAACATTCTGTTTACATGACCATTATTCCATTCCCAAACCAACTTTCCAGTATTTACATCCAAAGCATAAAAACCATTACCCCACGAGCCGAAGATTACTTTTCCATCGGCAATGGTTGGTAAGGTAGATACAAAGTTTTTCACCTGATCAAAAGTCCAAACCACTTTGCCAGATTTTAAATCAATACATCTAAAAACCCCATCAGATGCTCCGATATAAACTTTTCCTTTATAGATATTTGGAGATCCTAGCACTGCTTTGTTCGCTTGTACTTTCCACACTTGTTTACCTGTTTGGCTATTTACTGCATAGATAGAATTATCGGTAGAACCCACCACCACCATTCCACTGGCATAATCTGGAGTAGAATAGATTTTTCCTCCTGTTTGGAAAACCCATTTCCTCTTTCCAGACTTTAAGTCTAACGCAAAAAGCTCTCCTATAGTATTCGCAGTGAAAGCTAACTTTCCGTCAGAACTAAATCCTGCACCCAAATCGCCATTATTAACATATTCCCAAGCTACTTTTGCTTTGGTATGGCTATTCACTGAGAAATCAGGTCGCTTATAATTATTCGCAAATTTTAATTTTTGCAAAGGTAATTTTAACCAAGAATTTTGTGTTCCAACACCAGGATTACGTTCATGGAAGAAAACAGAATCTTTGGCAATAGTAATAATATTATAACCTCCTACTTCTGCTTTAGCACGCAAATTAGACCTTCCCATCACACCCGGAATATCATCCCAATTGTACAATTTGTTGATGTGACCGTGACCACACAAAGCAAATTGAATATTGCGTCCTTGTAATCTATCCACGAGTTCATACCAATTATTCAAGGAAGAATCTAGTGGATAATGATTAATGGAAATCAAAGGCGTATCCTTATTTGGGTTAGCGGTGAATACAGAATCCAACCACACAATATTTTCACGTGGAATCTGACCTGGACTCATACGCATATTGGGACCAGAAGTAGTACCTACAAATTGATAGCCTTTGTGCTCAAAGAAGAAAGTTTCTCCACCAAAAACTTTTCGGAACGAATTTGCTCCACTCTCTGACCAATTGCTATCGTGATTACCAGGAATCACATACAATGGAAGTTTCAAATCATCTAAGATTTTCTTTACTAATTTTAATTCTTCGTCCGCGCCGAATTCTGTCGCGTCTCCAGAAAGAATAACAAAATCGATATCTTTTTGACGATTCAAATCTTCTACTGTTCGTCGTAAATCCTCTTCACCAGTCTGTCCGCCAACATGCGTATCTGTGATCTGTGCAAATTTGAAAGGAGTTTGTGCAAAAATTGTCGATAGACAAAAACTAAACGTAAGTGCTAATAATGATCTATTCATAAGTATTTTTTAAGGGTACGCAAAGATAGCTTTTTGAAAAACTATAAGTTATTTTATTTATAGTGGTATAACCTAAATATATAAGCTATACCACCAAACAAAATTTATGAATACCAAAAAATTACCTACTAGCATCAAAAGATGCTTTTAACAAGCTATTTTCTCCTTTAGCATCTTGGCTATATTCCCAAAACATTACGCCATTACCTTTAGATTTTGCTAATTCTGTTTTTTGCTTAATTGTTGCTAGTCCATTATAATAATAATTCACACCGGATACGGAAAAGACATCCAAATTTGGGTTAGCTCCTGCCGCGAGCAAAGCTGTGTATGTCATAGATGTATTATCCGCATTTTTACCATATAAAGGCACTCCCAATATTATTTTTTCTTTGGGCACAAGTTTATCATTTAACCATATATCAATAACCCGATTTGCCATTCCATAACTAGAGTGATGATTAGGTTCGGCTGTGTCCGTCCCAATTCCATCATAAGCCATTAAATTGACAAAGTCTACTGCCTCAATTGCTCCTGCTGTAATTCCATCTTTCACTGGGCCTGCATACAATCCTGCAGTTACGGCCATACTTAAGTATTTATGCCAAGAATGTAATTCCGATGAAAGCTCCTGTACAAAAACTTCAAAAGTAACGTCTGATCCATAATTTGCTCTAGGGTATTCCCAGTCTAAGTCAATACCATCCAAATTATATCGTACAGCGAAATCAACTAGACTCTTTACTAATTTCTTTCTCGTTTGCTCATTTGCAGCTATTGTTCTAAACATCAACTCATTACCCTGAATTGATATAGCAGTTTTGACATTATTATCTTTAGCCAATTTATTTAAAGCTTCAAAATTAGCATGATTGGTTAAAGTTTGTAATGTACCATCTTCTTTTGGATTTAAAAACGCAAAATGTAAATGAGTTACATATTTAAGTTTAGCTGAATCCAAGTTAGCAAGATTAGTATTGTGATAAATATATGATATGCGCTTAAATGATTTATCTGCCATATATTCTCCTGACGGTTTTTCAACAGTCGATGCCCCATAGCCATCAGGAACCCATATCACTTCCTTTTGACATGAAGATAATATTGATAGCGAAGCTATACATAATATGATTAATTTTTTCATAAATAACTTTTTTGAAGAATGTTGCTTTCTTTAATTTCTTAAAGAAAGCAACGAATTTATCTTTTAACTTGATCAATAGCTAAACCATAAGGTGCATAACCTTTAAAAATGAATTTTGAAGCTTCTGAGCCATTTAAATTATATGCTTTAATACCTGAATTCGCAGCAGATGGGCCTAATGTTGGAGGGTTACCACTTCCATTTATGTCCGTATGATGACGGTATCCGTAGTACAAATAACCGTTTCCATTTTCATCCACATCGATATCCATATTGGTGATATAAACATATTCACCTGCTGCTCCTTGATCGCTGAACCCACCAGAACCGATATTCATTGTCCAGTTATTATCCACAGCAACTATATTGGAGCCGTCTATATTAGCCCTATAAACTCCGATAGACCTACCCGCATCAGCTCTGTTAGTCGCAAAGTAAATATGACCATTTATCTGATCGACAGCGAATGTTCTAATAGCATGGGCTTGAATATCTGTAGTAAATTTACCTATATAATTACCATCGTAACCGTATTTATAAATTCCCTTTCCGGTAGTACCCGCATAAGACACCCATATTTCATTACCAACCTCTTTAATATCAGAAGCAAAATAAGTTGAAATACCTTCTCCAGCTATAGTCGCATTAATATTGAATTTAATTCCTGGATATGCAGCTTCAGAAGAAGAAGCATTTAATACTCTCACACCCCAGTTACGACATGTCCACCAGATATTTCCATACTTATCTACTGTATTCATCCATGGATCATCTCTATAATCTACCGTTGCCGATGGCACAGGTTTAGTAATAATATTTTCGCCCGTTCCATCAAGATTATAAGATTTGATTACCCCATCTGCCACAGCAGCAACACCAGATGAAAAACGAGTACCTAGTCCAGCTTCTGACATATACAATTTATTACCTTTTACTGTCAGACCAAAAGCATTATAACCTGTACTTACGCCTATCCATTCTACTTCACTTTGAGATTGAGTAGTAAGTTTGTATTTATAAATTCTTCGAGTATAAGCATCAGTAAAATAAATGGTTTTCGCTAACTCTCCCTGTACAAGGACAGTGACTTCTGTAGATAAAGTTTCCTGTCCATCATTAATGGTCAATTTAACTATTTGAGGACCTTCTGTAGTAAATATTACTTTAGGTTTTTCTAAAGAAGAAGTCTCACCATTACCGAAATCCCAACTGTAGGTAACTGCCAGATTTGGATATTTAAACACTTGAGCAGAGAATTCGACCTCGGTAAAAACCCCAATATTTTCAGGCACAATAATGCTTGGTTGCTGTTTTTCGATAACGATTTTCTTAACCGTTTCTAATTTATTATTTCCTTGCCAAGTAATTAATTTAACTTCATATTCTCCAGGCAATTCATAGAATGCTGAATCTGGAACCATTTTATCAGATTGAAGATATTCAACCGTATCTCCTTGAGACGTTATACGCTTGGCTCCGTTAAATTCCCATTGAAATTTATCCGCATTCTTAGAACGGTTAGTAATACCAACTTTACCAGGTGCAAATACTTTAGTAGTAGGAAAATCAAAGTTAGATAGGTATTCTCCCTGTTGGCCGATTCCTATAATTTCATTTTTAGCACATCCTGCTAAATAACATATAGCCATTAGCAGATATAATATTCTAAATATTCTCATAATCTTTAGATTGTGTTTTCAAATGTACGTGGTGTAGAAGCAGTTACTGCGCCCGTAGGAGTAATTGACTCAACATCAATCGTCACATTATATGAACCTTTTTTAATAACAGATTTAGTAATCTCCAAAAGTTTTTGACTTGTTAAACTAGTTTTTAAGTTATTCATTCCTGAGGATGACAGCATGTAAGTGCCTCCATTAGTGAAATGAGTACTAGGTGCCTCTGGAAACAATAATAAATAGTCATCCTTTGTAATATTATAGGCTAATAGACTTTTAAGTACTGCAAAATCTGTAGCCGACAAACTCGTCAATAGGGCGTTGTCGCTCGGATATTTACCATCTAACCTTTCCACCTTATAAGGTGTTCTAATCACATAATTATTAGAAGAAGTAACCCAATAATTATCCAAATCCTTAGCTTCGACTGTATTCCAGACCGCTTTGCTTTTAATAGTATCTGACAGGATCAACGTAGAATATGTATTATTATTCAGTACTTCATCTTTGGTATTAATAACTGTTCCTTTTTCAAGTTTCAATTCTATTCCAAAGGATTCAAATACAGTTTCATAAAAAACTACTTTATCAAACTTATCGTCTCTCTGCCAGGTAGAGGCAGTCACATAAACCGTATCTCCAATAGCTGGTCTTGTATTATTATAGCTTACACTTAATTGTGCAGAAAACTCGCCATTTGTTGTTCCTAACTCAGTAATAGGGTTATTCTTTTCACAACTGATAAATCCGCATGAAGACACAACGAGCAATATATATTTTATTATATTTTTCATTTTTCTATCCTATTTAGTTTTTTAATGTAGAATTTTCAGCCCACCACAATGGAGTAAATACCCAATCACGTGCTCCTGCTCCCAAGCGCTCTATTTCTTTAGGATTGTACACATATTCTGTTTGAGGGTCATACACAAATCGCTGAATATATCTTCCTCCCCATTCTGCTAGTGCATATCGTGGATAATACAAATCAGGATAGGCAGTTTTACTATAACCGTATCTCCTTATATCTACCCAGGTTTCTGCTTGAAGATATAATGCTATCCATTTTTGCATCATTATATCAGCAATAGTCAAATTAACAGCACTTTGGGCTATTTTATTGGAGCCTAAGAAATTAATAATCTGTCCTTCTTCGACTTGCAGTCTTCTAAGATTCGTCTCGACCCCTTGTTTGTAAGCATTTAGTGCGCCTTCCTTATCGTTCAAGTAGTATAAGGCTTCAGCTTTTATAAAAAGTAATTCTTCTTTAATCATATAAGGATAAGCAGAACTATCAGCTGTCCAATACCCATTATAAAGGTTTGCAAAATCTTGATAAACAGTCCCCGAAGGTAAAGACACATCTCTTAAGCCTTCTGACATTTTTGCACCCAAATATTTGTTATTAGCTCCTGGAGTAGTTAATTTATAAAGACGAGGATCATAAGTATTTGTGGAAGCATTCACAGTCATCGCTTTCATAAATACATCAGTAGGCAAAGAATTCACTAAATCATTTCTGATATCGGCAAATTGCCATTCTGGATTAGGTCTACTCTCACCCCATAGATTTTTTTCATAAGTCAGATCACTTTTCGCAGGGTATTTGAAAAGCGCATCATCAAAATTTGCCAATGCAGTGTTCGCCGCGTTAACGACCTCTTGGTAATTATTCTTAAAGTTAGCTGTATGCAATTTCATACGAGCGCGAACACCTTCTGCTAGTGCTATCCATTTTGTATAATTTCCTCCGTAAATCAAATCTACGGATGAATTCATACTTCTTGCTGCAGCACTTACATTTCTCAATTCTGCAATACCCTCATTCAATAAATTTTCAACGCCTACATAAATATGTTCTTGAGAATCGTACTTTGGATTGAATGTACCGTTGTATGCTTCATCAAAAGGCATTTCACCAAATACATCCGTAGCCGACAAATAACTTAATGCTAAAAGTATTTTGCCCACGCCGATGTAATTATTATCACCATCCTCTGTAGCACGTAACAACATACCAGCAGGGCCTGCAATATTCGATCCTACATCAAAATAATGCCATCTCCAAGCCCCCATGCGAGTTATAGAATTATAATTCCAAGTATCGGTTTGCGCGTTGCTATTACCTGTTCTAGTAGTTACATAATAACTATGATATGAAGCAAATCTTGCTTGAGAATATAATGAATACGCCAAATTAGCTTGTATCGCTGGTAATCTTTGATTAGAAGGAACGGTTACAGGTTGAACTGGATTGTAATTCAAATCCAACTTATTACATGAAGTAATAGTAAAAAGTCCAACCAAAATGGATAAAGTATATATATATCTTTTCATAATTATTATAATCCAATGTTTAAACCAAAAGAAAAAGCACGTGGTAAAGGAATAGCTCCATTATCCACACCCATTGTACTTGCTCCACCAGCACCACCGGCATTCGGTCCTGCACTATTTACTTCAGGATCTCCTCCCGAGTAATTGGTAATCACAAATGGATTTTGTGCTGAAAATTCTAATCCTAAACGCTTCACACCCAATTTACTTGTAAATTTCGTTGACATTGTATATCCTAAAGTGATATATCTTACGCGAGCCCAATTGACTTTTTCAACGAAGTTTGTACCTACTTGATAATAGTTATTGGCAAAGAAACTGTAGTTCAATACTACCGGCTTCTCGTTTTTAACATAACTTCCATCTTCTTGTGCTACTACACCGTTAAAAACAAACTCTTTATCTCTCCATTGACCCACATCATATCCAGTTCCCACAGACATCATGCGTTGACGAGATGCGTTTAAGATATCTCCACCAAACCTAAAATCCCACATAAATGATAGATCGAAGCCCTTGTAACTTAATTTATTTAACCAACCTATATTGAACTCAGGCTCTCTATTACCAATTGTTTTTTCTGTTGCATCAATGATAGGATACCCATTTGCATCAACAATTACATATCCCTCTTCAGTGCGTTTATAATCTGTACCAGAAATTCCTAACACAGGTTCATCCAGTGCTGAAGCAGCCTTTCCTGCATTTAATTGTGCGTTGGTGTATGGGAATCGAACAATATCTCCCGCAAACTGAACCATCTTGGAACTATTTTTCCACGCATTGATTGTAGAACTCCATGTTATATCTTGATTTTTTACAGGGATAACATTTAATGATGCTTCAATCCCCTTGTTCCATAAAGATCCCGCATTGAAAGTCATGATTACATATCCAGAAGGTAATGGAACCCGCGGAGTCATAATCATATCTATACTCTCACGCTTATAGTAAGTCAAATCTAGATTCACTCTTCTTTTGAAGAAACCTAATTCGGTTCCTACCTCAAATTCTGAAGTACGCTCCGGACGCAAATCTGGATTACCTCCAGTAGCATCTACTACGAAACCGCCACCAACGGTCGCGACTTGCTTAAGATTAGTATTTGTTTTATAAATCGGAGCATCTTTACCCACCTTAGCATAACTAACTCTCAGTTTTCCGAACCAATTATCCGAATCCACTAACTCCGAAAATGTAAAGCTTCCTGAGTAAGAAGGAGAATAAAATTGTTGATGCTGAGGTGATAGTGTAGAGGTCCAATCATTTCTACCCGTTATTCCTAAAGTTAATACGTTTTTGTACGAAACGCTCAAATCTCCATAAACAGCATATCGTTGTCTACGCGTTAAGCTTTCAGACAAAATAATACCATCGCGAGCAATCACGTTAGGAGAAAAAATGTCAGGTACTAAAAAACCTTCTCCATCATATCTTACACCACTAGCCTCATAATAATCACTATTTGCACCTAAGATTAAGGCCAAATCAAAGTCCTCTAAAAATTTCTTCTGTACTGTAGCATTAAAGGTTGAGGTAAGATATTTTGAATTACTATTAGATTCTGTTACTCTACCTTCATAATAGTCTCCTGGAGTCCCTGGAGTTACAACCGTTCTATATTTAGAAGATGTCCAATCCTGACCTAATCTATAATTTAATTTTAGCCAATCAGTTGCTTTATAGTCTATACTTCCGTTTACAATAAATCTATCAACATCGTTATTGCGTGGATTTCTCATGACACCCCACATTGGAGAGATACGTGCATTTCTCCCATTATCCTCATTTTCTATATAAGAATACAAAGGTTCACCATTGGGCTTTTGATACTCCAAAATATCATATCTCAATGGATACGTTAAAATATTATTTATCCAACCACCTGCACTTGCACCTCCTAATCCTTCTTGGATATCATTCTTGACATAATTTCCAGACGCTGTGACGCTTATCTTCTCACTTAATTTAGCTGTACCTTTCATCAAAAAGCTAATTTTCTCTTGAAAAGTATTAGGAACCATTGATCCTGCTTTTCGATAACCTCCTGACATATAATATTGTAGGTTTTCGGACCCCCCATTTATATTAAGATTAGCATCGTGTGTCAAAGCCGTTTGGAAGAAACGTTGAACATTATTATAAATTGTCTCATCATACCTAAACTTGCGACCCCAAGAAGAACCGGAAGATTGATCATATGTACCACCTGTACCCGTAGTATAAATTGTCTGCTGTCGAGGAAGTCTACCCATCGTTTCAACAAAAGCTTTATAAGTACCTCCAATTTGCATTACGCCAGCTTTACCTTTCTTAGTGGTAATGACAATTGCACCAGATGCCGCATCGATACCATAAAGTGCTGCTGCAGCTGCTCCTTTTAATATTGAAATATCTTGAATATCCTCAGGATTGATATCGGCGATTCTATTTACAGTACCATCAGAGGAAGAATTGTTTACTCGTATACCATCCACAATCATAAGTGGTTGATTATCTCCTGTTAAGGTGGAAGACCCTCTCAAAATAATTTCAGTAGGCAAACCAGGCGAACCACCCGAAGAGGAGATTTGGGCACCGGCAATTTGTCCTTGTAATCCATTCAAAATATTACTTTGATTGGATGCTCTTAAATCATCGCCTGACACAGTTTGCACACTATAGGTTAAATTTTTCTTATTTCTTTCTATCCCCAAAGCAGTTACTACTACTTCACCTAACGAATTATCAAGAAAATCCAATTTAACATTTAAGGTTGCATTAACTACTTTTACATCCTGAGTAGAGTATCCTACACTAGAGAAGCGTAGCGTAGAACCTACAGTTGCTTTAATGGAATATTTACCATTGGCATCAGTGACAGTGGAAAGTCCTGTCTCAACCACTTGTACCGTTACTCCCGCAAGAGGACCTGAATCATCAGACACAACTCCTTCTATACTGCTCTGAATATCAGCGCGAATGAAATAAGCTTTCTTCGCATTAAAATTGGTTTCCAAATTTGCATTTTCAGCAAACGAGTAGCTTGGAATCGTTAATCCTAATGCAATTGAGAATAGTAGATTTTTTCTCATATTTAGCATATTGTTTTATTGATTAGATGGTTTATAATTTTCTATAATTGATATAGCGACACTTTAATGCATAGCAACATTCAAAATGACTCCATGAATCATTTCAATATCATTCTTTAACCGAGAATGCAACGCAATACGTATTTGTAATATCTTCATAAAATAGGCTTTCAAAACTCTCCTTATTAAGAGAAAAAAATCATTTTTTTGCATTTTACACATTTCCATTTGCAGGAATACGCGCATATCATAATGGTAATTCGTCAGTAATCTAGCGTTTTATAACGTGTAATATTATAAAAAACGCAAAAACATGAACTAATATAAAACTTTTATTTTTAATCTATCTAACATTTAGAAGAAAATTTATTAAAAATTATTACAACATGAATAAATATGCATTTATTGCGCCTAAATCAAATATTTATAATACGCACAAAAACGCAAAATGTTACAATTTTTCAAAATCTAAATTTCAACTCACTATAAATTTTAAATCCTTATATCCTTCCATAAAAAAAGGTGCTTATATTTCTATAAGCCCCTTTTTGAGAATTAAAATTTTATCCTATTGCCATCCTGGATTTTGTTTCAGTTCTACACCATAGTTTTTGTATAATGCGATCTGATCCATAGGAATTGGTTCCAAGTAATATTTATCTGCTACTTTACGTCCTGCTACAGGAGATGGAATGATGTATCCCTCTGCATTTAACGTAATCGTTTTAAGCTGATCAGCTGTATATTTAGACTTGTCTACATATGCACCCATATTGATAGCTGGGTTAATCTCTGTATCCGCATATTCTAATTTTTTCCATCTTCTCAAATCATCTAAACGGAAACCTTCGAAGATTAATTCTGAACGACGCTCTCTTCTGATTTCCCAGATTAAGCTAGAAACAGATTGATCACGATTTGGATCATCGTATACTTTGCCAGCAACCGCAGGTTGATTACCAATTACTTCCAACTTAGGAAGATTAACACCTGTACGAGCTCTCAATTTGTTGATTGATTTGTCTAACACTTCCTGCGTCAACTGACCTAGTTCTGCACTAGCCTCAGCATAGTTAACCAACACTTCGCCGTAACGTACAATCGGTGCATCTGTAGTATTCACATACGATGTACCCATTTGATCATCTTTGTACTGCTCATTTAAGAATTTCAAAGTCGAATAACCTGATGACGAATAGTTCGATTGAATTCCTTGCAATCTCAATTCTGGAACTACAGTACCTTTCATACGACCATCACGGTTAGCTACAACATTAGCAATACCTTTATCTCCTTGATAAACAGCAGAGATAGCGATAGGAAGACCATCCGCAGCTAAATAATTTTCGATAGCATCTTTAGAAATACCAGACTGTGGCTCGCGGTTGTTGTTTGACATCAACGCGTGAGTTAACAAACCCGCCTCATATTTCTTAAACATGATGATCTCTGCATTTGTCGATAAATCTAATGAAGAGAATACAGCTCTGTAATCCCCAGAAACATTAAATAATCCAGAGTTGATGATCTCTTCAGCCGCCCATTTAGAAGCTTCTAAATATTTCTTAGCACGGTCTTGATCAATGTTGTGGTATTTTTGCCAAGTACCTTCAAATAAGAAAACTCTAGACATGTATGCAAGGACTACATAACGGTTTACAGTCAATTTAGCTGTACCGTCGTTTGCTCTTACATTAGCTGCCGCAAATTCAAAATCTTCCAATACTTTGTCCATCACGAACGTGCGAGAATCTCTTGCGCGGTATAATTCAGGATCTGTTTCAGATAAAACTTTGTCAATGTAAGGAACATCACCAAAAGTGTTCACAAAGTTTGCATACTCCAAACCTCTGAAGAAACGACCAACACCTACCCAGTGATTTTTAGCTTCTTCGGCCATATTAGCAACAGGCACAGAAGCAATAAAATGGTTGGCTTTGCGAATACGACCAAACGGTGTTGAAGCCGAAGTAGGGTTGTTGCTTGGTGTACCAGACCAACCTCCTCCAGTTGTAGGCACATTCAACGTAAATTCTGACGGTTTTAGTGGCGCGAAATCATCATTCAAAGATTGTCCTGAGAAATAATTTCCCCAAGTATTGTTTTTACCATAACCTTTGAAATATGAGGCATAAAAACCATACGTATATGTACGCACATTATTTTCTGAAGACCAGAACTCTGGATCAGAAAGTTGGTCCAAAGGTTCTTTGTCCAAGAAACCGTCTTTTAAAAATTCCTTACTACATGAGCTCAATGATAATAAGGCTGCAAATGCTAAATATGTAATTTTTTTCATTACGTGCTTGGATTAAAATGTTAACTGAAGACCGAATGACAATGTACGACGGTAAGGATACGAACGACCAAAAGAGTTTTTGTCATTAGCACCATCTGCTGTATAGTCAGTTTCTGGGTCAATAGGAACGTTTAAGTTGTCTAATTCAAACAAGTTTTCGCCTGAGAAGAAGACTCTTAATTTTTGAATTTTTGCTCTATCTAACACCGTTTGTGGAATGTTATAACCTAACGTCACATTTTTCAAACGGAAGTATGACATATCTAATAAATACTTAGACTGTGGTAAGAAGTTGTATTTTGTATTAGATTCCGCTTGATATGCTGGTGCTGGATAATATGCATTAGGATTTTCTGGAGTCCAATAATCTAATTGATGTACATAGTAAGCATCCGCGTATCTCCAGCCTGGAATAGCTAAGTCACCACCTGCCCAAATATCACGTTTAGCAACACCTTGGAAGAATAAGCCTAAATCAAATCCTTTGTAACCAAAATCAGCTCTGAAACCATATGAATAACGAGGGCTTGAGTTACCGATAATTCTGCGGTCACCTGGATTAGCTACTGTACCATCACCTACGCCAATCACACCGTCACCATTCAGATCCTTGAATTTCACATCACCAGGACCATAAGTGAACGTATTTGATTCGTAGTAGCTTTGGCTAGGAATACCTGGCTTCAATACTGTTTTACCATTTACGACCTCGAAGTCATCATTTGTGAAGAAACGATCAGTTTGGTAACCCCAGATTTCACCGATAGTTTTGCCTTCATAGTTTGAAGAAGAACCATCCGAGTTCACCGTTGCTACACCTGCATATTTAGTAATTGTTTCTTTGAAATCAGATAATTGCCCCGATAAACGCATGCTTAAACCATTGTTAAATTGGTGGTTATAAGCTAATTCCAATTCCCAACCGTTTGTTTGCATCTCACCATAATTTCTCTTAGGAGCTGCAGCACCAAATGAAGACGGCAATGAAATACCTTGAGAAATCATATCTGATACTGTACGTCTGTATTTATTAAACGTAACGTTGAATTTGTTATTAAAGAAAGCAGCGTCAACACCAACTTCTTTTGTAGTAACAGTTTCCCAAGTTAAGAATGGAGAAATTACAGAAGGTGTTGTCAATGTTGTTAGGATCTCATTTCCTACTAACCAATCCGAAGCTGCTGAGCTAAATGTTGAAATAAACAATGATGAAGCAACGTTTTGATTACCAACAGAACCCCAAGAACCTCTAACTTTCAAGAAAGAAAGGAAGCTTTTTGACCAGTCCATATAATCTTCTTTAGATACTACATAACCAACTGAAGCAGCTGGGAAGAAGCCCCAACGGTTATCCGATCTAAAGCGAGAAGATCCGTCATAACGACCTAGTAATTCAACTAAGTATTTATCTTGATAATCGTAGTTAACACGACCAAAGAAACCTAATGTAGACCAATGTCCAGCAGCACTTTCACCAGTAGTAGTACCGTTTGCCAATCCTATCTGACCATAATTGTAGTCTAATAAGTTCATACGTTTAACTGCTTGTGATTCTGTATCTACCAATTCTGCATTAGCACCAGCCATTACTTTCACATTATGGTTGCCATAATTTTTCAACCAAGTTGCAAACATATTCGCCACGTGTCTATCTTCGTAGATATTTCTGAATTGTGTATAGTCATAATTAGCATCAGAATAAAATCCTTCAGTGAAAGTAGTTTTATTCCAGAAATCCCAACCATATACTTTTCCACCTGTTTCGTGGTTTCTACGTGTATTGTTAGAGTAAGTATAATCTCCTTCAATCGTCAATCCATCGATGATTTTTGCTGTACCACCTAAGGTAAAACGACCAAAATTAGTTTTATACGAGTTCATGGATGCTTGTTCTACATCATTGATCGCATTACGCATACCAATTCCATCAATAGTACCATAAGGATAGTTGGCAGGCCATCTATACAAATAGAACCAAGGATCATAAACAGCTTTGTTGTATACGAAAGGTTTAGAATACTCTGAAGTAGAATATAAAGCTTTTACGTATCCAGTCAACCAGCTTGAGATCTCTGTATTTACACCCACATTTAAATTGTAACGAGAGTGTTCGTCTGGATTAACTTTAAGTACACCTTCTTGATTCATATAACCAAGACCGATATTATAGTTTGTTTTCTCTGAACCACCGTTAACAGACAAGTTGTGGGTTTGTTGAGGAGTCCAATCTTTCATGAACATATCCGCAGCATCCCAAGTTCTGTGGAAGTACAAGAAACCATCTTTTACTTCATAGTCTCTTCCGTATACCATTTCAGAACCCAAGTCCTGGCCTCCATATAATTTTTCCCATTCCGCCATTTTTTCTACAGCGTAGTCATCATAACGAATACCTAAGTTGGCGAAACCTGTTGCTCCTGGAGAATATCTTCTATATGTATCTAAAGCAAGCTTAGCACCTGCTGAACCTGAAGCAATTTCTGGTGTAGTAGTAGGCGTTTGGAAACCAAAGTTGTTGTTATAACTCAATGTAGTTTTTGCACCACGCTTACCTGATTTAGTTTTAATCAAGATCACACCATACGCTGCTCTAGAACCATAAATAGCTGCAGAAGCATCTTTGATAACTGACATGGATTCAATATCATTAGGGCTAATCAAGTTCAGACTAGGCACCTCGACACCATCAACCAAAATCAATGGAGATGCTCCACCTGAAGATTCTAACGAACCACTTACGCCACGTAAACGAATAGTAGGATCACCACCTAAATCACCACTTGGAGTAGTGATATTCAAACCTGCAACCGCGCCTTGCAAAGCTCTACCCGCGTCAACTACAGGACGATTTTCAAATGTTTTTGACACATCAACTGTCGTAACAGCACCTGTCACATTAGAACGTTTTTGAGAACCGTAACCCACAATAACAACCTCTTCTAATGCTGTATCTTCTGTCTGAAGAATCACATTGATCGAGTTCGATGATACTTTCACATCTTGTGAAATATACCCAATACTCGAAAATCTCAATGTTGACCCTAGCGGCGCATTAATTTTAAATTTACCTGCAGCATCTGTAATAGTGGATCCCGGAACCCCTACCACCGACACTGTAACGCCCTCGATCGGACCATTAGAATCCGATACTGTACCTTGTACAGTATTTTGTACTAACCTACCGTTAAAATAGGCAGTAGCTGCATGCAGATTTGTAGCATTCGCAACTTTAGCTGTAGTAGCTTCTGCGGTAACTGTCAATCCTAATGCAATTGAGAATAGTAGTGTGTTTCTCATATATAGCAATTAAATAAACCGAATTTCATAGTAAATAAAGATCTACCTATCTAGTGTGTGAATAGATAGACCTTTGGAGATAGATGTTTTTCTAGTATAGATTATTCAAAATCTTTGTACAACAAATACTGTCTACGCATTTGCTTGTATTCTTTTAAATCCTTAGCCCAAGAAGCACGAATTTCTTTCTCTGACTTACCAGCAATGATTTGCTTACGCAACTCATCGGTACCAGCCAATTTGTCGAAGAATTCTGCTCTTGTAAAGAATTGGCTTTTATCAGGCATTTTCTGATAAAAATCTAGGATATATTTTAGTGTGAATTTTTGCTTATTTGGATCCAAATCTCTTAAATCAAGACCGTACATAGTTTGTCCTTTTCCTTCCACATGTTTCACCATACCAGCTTTTTCACCTGGATTGTAAGTAAATTTACCGTAAACAGGATTATCATACCCTACCACTTGGAATGGCCAATCCGTACCACGACCGACAGAAATCTCTGTACCTTCAAATAAACATAAAGAAGAATACAAACGAACGGAAAGATGATTAGGTAGTGACGGAGACGGCACGATAGGTAATTCGTACATCTTGTTGTGATCCCAATTTTGAACCGGAACAACTGTTAATTTACATTGACGACCATTTTCTAACCACTTTTCACCATTGATCATATGTGCCAATTCTCCCACAGTCAAACCGTGAATCATAGCTATTTTATGGAACGAAACATTGGATTTGAATTTATCATCTTTGCGCACTGGTCCATCCACCTGATCTCCACATGGATTTGGACGATCTAATACGATTAGTTCTTTATTATGCTTCGCACATAACTCCATTACGCGGTGCAATGAAGTAATATAAGTATAAAAACGAGCACCTACATCTTGTAGATCAAAAATCATGACATCTATGGAATTAACAATAGAGTCTTGTTTTTCATTTCCTCCATATAATGTATATAAAGGCAGGCCAGTTTTGCTGTCCTTATCATTGTCTACTTTCTCACCACGCTCAATAGTTCCTCTGAATCCATGCTCAGGAGCAAAACCAAACTTTAAATCTACTCCTTCTGCTACTAAAACATCTACCAAATGTTGCTTGCCCTCTCCAACTATTGTAGTCTGGTTTCCCATAAGGCCGACTTTCTTTCCTTTTAATTGAGGAAGGTAAGCGGCTAATTGATCCGCACCTGGAACTATTTTTTCAGATTCTGCTTTTGCAACAGTAGTTATTTTTTCTTCATTTCTGGATTTTGATGACTGGCATAAGCTGCAAGACATCATGGACATACATAATAAGGCTGTTGACAGCAGAATTGAGCTCTTTATCATATTTAATTGCAATTCTTCTTAGTTAATACAAACAATTAGATTATCTCGGATAAAATTACAACAAAAACGCACAAATAAGCAAGAAGTTGCGTTTTTTTATTCAATTTTTGGCAGTTAAAAATAACAAAACCGCATAAAAATGATAATTGTTAAAACAACCAAACCTAAAGATGTAATCCCACTAATATATTATTAAACTCATAATACGGGTTATAAAATCTTTATTAAGTTCAGTACTTAGTGTATTATAGACACAACAAAGTAACTTTCATGTTACGCTATCGATTCCCTAATAAAAAAGCCTCCCTTGTGAGGAGGCTCCTGGTTGTTATCAATTATGAGTAAGTTCTATTCCGCAGTATCCCACCATACTGGATAAGAAAGGATCGTTCTAGCACTAGCTTCTGGATTAGATGCTAACCAGTTTTCTGAATTGTAGTTACGCTCGTGCGAACATTGTTGAATTCTTCTTGGCCAATATCTTGGGTTTTGAGGATCTTGAGAAGGATAACATTCTGCCGATGCAGAGTTAAATTCGTATGGACGACCAAAATCTGGATATACTACACCAAACTGTGGATGAACAGCTGAATAATCAAATCTTCTCATATCATTCCAGTTCTGTACAGTCATAGACATAGCAATTTGTTTTTGCTGCATAATTTTAGCCATAGTCAATTGAGCGCCAGTCTGAGCCACCGCAGCACTATTCAAGAAATTAGTAATTTCTGTTTCCGTTATAATTTTCTTTCCATAGTGTGTTTGGGGATAATCTTTAAGTTTAGCATTCATAGCTTCCATATGCGCCCTAATACCCGCTTTGTATGCCGCTAAAGCGTTCGTCACATCACCCTTACGGAATAACACTTCCGCTTTAATAAAGCACATTTCATGATAACCCAACAAATGTGCTGGAGCATCTGCTCTTAAATAGAAACTACCCGTTGAGCTAATATTGATAGTGTTATCATTAAAGTTCGGATTGTCTAATGTCATACCATTATAACGATTAGCTAAATATTGATCGTTTTTATTATCTGGAAATTGAATAATCCAATCAAAACGATCTGCATAGATTGGCAAATAAATAGAATCACCAACACGGCTTGCATTTGTGCTCGTGGTGAACCAACGATTTTTATATTCAGGGTTAGCGCGTAAAGCTGCGGATGTAGCTCTAGTTCCACCAAGAGGATTTGTAGCCGTTACTTCCGCTGGTTTCACTGCCATAATTTCAAATGCTACTGGTCCTGATTGCGTACGAATAGTCGAATTAATAAGATCTACACCAGCTGATAATCTAAATTCCTTTGTTCCATCAGCTTGATTAAACTCTGCACTTGGTATGATTCGCGTAGTACGAGGGTCTTGTACTCCAGATCCACCTGTGTAAGTATTAGTTAACAAATCCTTATACCATTTGGACATTCTTGAAGTAGTACCACCCGCATTTGTATGTTGTAATGCCGCAACTGTTCCCGATATATTAGTCGCATCCGTATTCATAAATTGCACTGTAGTATTATCTTCTACACTAGCTGGCGCTTTACTTAATGCATCTAATATAGCATCTGGATCATAAAAAGATTTTTTAGATAAATTATTTAACCACCTAGCTTTCAACCCGTAAGCTAATTTAATCCATTTCTGATTATCCCCACCGTTCCAGATATCACCATTGGATAGAGGAGTAGCCGATGCTGGCTGAGCTTTTGACAAATTCTCAATGGCTTTATCTAACATTTCTAAACATCCGTAGAAAATAGTTTTTCCATCATCGTATTCTGGCGTAATGTCCGATCCTAACGCGTGAGTATATGGCATCTCTCCATACAAATCTAACATCAACATAAAACCCCAAGCGTGAATAAGTTGCGCAGCTCCCACATAATGCCATGCTTCTTCAGCTGTTGCTTTGTCAATAAGTGGCTCTAAGTTAGTCGCTGTATACACAAACCACGCTTGATATGGCCATGTAGTTGAGGCTAATGGGAAATCCCATCTTATAATTAAGTCATTATTGGTAGAACCAGTTGTTTTCGTAATATTTTGAGTGATCCAAGAAGCACGCGTTCCTGAAGATTCATACGCGTCAACAAATTGCATCTGAATAGATCTCAAACGAAGATCCGGACTAGGAACTACGTCACTAGCCTTACTTGGATTTTCATTTACATCCAAGAACTTTTCACATGATGTAAAATTCAACGCTAATAAAGCTCCTAATAAATATGTTAATCTTTTCATGATAAGCTTATATTAAAAAGTAAAATTAAGTCCAAACGATACACCAGCTAAAGCAGGGATACCATTATAATCAATACCCACAGAACTAGATCCCACAGCACCTGAACCCGCCGCTGAAGTTTCTGGATCCATTCCTTTATAATTTGTCCATAACCATAGGTTTGTACCTGTAAGGGTTGCTGTTAATCCTTTAATACCCTTCAGACGACTTAAACTTTCTTGTGATAGTGAGTAAGATAATGTTACAGATCTCAATCTCAACCAATTCGTATCTGTCATATAATTTGTTGATTCCAAATTATAAGCAGATTGCCAATAGTAATTATTAATCAGATTTTCTCCACTTACATCTTGATTACCTACCTTATACATTTTACCTGCCTCATATTCAAAAGTTTTCACCTCCGAATAAGTAGGTACTTTTGTTCCATCAGGATTTGTTGTTTCTCCCGTTTTTACAACACCAGTAATAGTTAATTTTTCGCGGTCTGCAGAACGTAAACTTGTACCATTATTGGTCATATAATAATCTGTTCCGTTGTAGATATCACCACCGATTCTATAATCCAATAAGAAGGATAGATTCCAATTTTTATATTGAAAATTATTATTAAGACCACCAAACAATCGAGGTTCGCGGTTACCAATTTCGTGTGTAACTAAACCATCTGATGTAGGCATTCCAGACTCCGCATTTAATACTAAATGTCCTTCAGGGCTTCTCAACCATTTAGAACCAGAGATAGCCATGAAATTACCTCCGTTGAATGAAGCTGCTTTAGCGTTACCAACCTGAACATCAGTCACGTATAATATTTCCAATCCTGGCAATAAGTCTTTTACTTTACCTTTATTTCTTGAGGTATTTAATACCAAATCCCATTTAAAGTCTTCTCGCTTAATTGGGTTTGCGGAAAGTGATAATTCAAGACCATTATTTACGATTGTTCCCGCATTAGTATACATTAAAATATAACCTGTAGCCTGACTCGTACGCGGTTGCATTACCTGGTTGATACTACTATTTTTGTAATACGTAAAGTCTAAACCTAATCTATTATTTAAGAACTTAAGATCTACACCATACTCTTGAGATTCTGTAATTTCTGGAATCAACTCTTTGTTACCTCTCAACCAGTCATTACGAACACCAACTCCTGTACCACCATTATATAAAGTATATTCTGCAGGGGATACCACATATGTATTTGTAACATAAGGATCAGCATCCTTACCCACTCTTGCCCATGAAGCACGTAACTTACCAAATGATAGGATATCTTGATTAGGAACAAATTCAGTGAACACAAAACTTCCTGAAGCAGAAGGATAGAAATATGAACGGTTAGCTACAGGTAAGGTAGAAGTCCAGTCATTTCTCCCAGTTAAAGTCAAGAACAAAAAGTCTTTATAGGAGGTTCTATACTCTCCAAATACCCCAACTAATCTTTTCTGACTCAATGATTGCGCTGCCTGACGATCCGTCGTTGCCGCATTCATATAAGAATAGAATCCTGGAATAATGAAATTCCACGCCTTTCTTCCATTATAGTTTACATCCGATTTTTCCATCGTAGTACCTACCAATAGATTCATATCAAAATCACCAAATTTCTTTTTGAAATTGGACATGATATTCGAACTAATAAATTCAAAGTCACGATCATTTTCAGATAATAAACCTTTTTGGTAAATCAAAGAAATACCAGAGCCCGGCTCCGAAAAGCGAGTAGTATTGTTGGTATATCTATCTATACCAAATGTATAGTTTATAGTCCACCAGTCTGCCACATCAACAGAACCCTTGATACCACCTGTTAACCTTTTAGTTTTGTCTTTACGGGGCATTTTGTTGAGAATCCAATATGGGTTATCGTAATCATTCTGAACCAATTCCCAATCAAATAATCTATATTTTGACCCATCTTCGTTCAAATAATGAGTCATATCCAGATTTCTTGGCCATATGTAAGCTGCCTGAACAGCACCTTCACCACTTGATCCGTACAATCCACCTGAAGTCAACGAACTCAGTTGATCAGCAACAGAATAAGCTACGTTTGCCCCGATTTTGAAGATGCCATACTTTTGTTCGCCATTGAATCTAAATGTAGTTTTATTGTATTCAGAAGCCTGCATGATACCATCTTGACGATAATCGGACGCAGAAAGGTAAAAGCTGCCATTTTTTGAACCCCCAGAAACATTCACGGAATTGTCCCAAGTATTGGACCCTTTGAAAAAATTTCCAATGTTATCGTATACTGTTTCGCCTGCGGCGTATTTAGCACCCCAAGACCCCATTGTCGTCGTAGCATCTCCTTCTAATAAGGTGCCATTTTGTTGATAGGCTCCTCGCTTATAAGTTCCTTGCTGCTCTGGCAATCTATTTGCCCAGTTTGCTACCAAACGAGTATTAAAACCTACACTAGCACTTCCTTCTTTTCCTGATTTGGTCGTAATTAAAACAACACCAGCTGCAGCTCTTGAACCATATAAGGCTGCCGCGGCAGGCCCTTTTAAAACCGAAACATTTTCAATATCTTCTGGATTAATATCCATTACACGGTTACTATATACTGAGTTAGTAGCCTGAGCACCATCAAAGCCACTATTGCCATTAATGTTCGTAGAGTTGTCATAAATAATTCCATCTACCACAAACAAAGGCTGATTGTCTCGCTCTAAAGAAGTACCACCCCTTAAGATAATACTTGCCCCTGCTCCTGCTCCACCACTCGTCTGAGTAACATTGACCCCAGCAATTTTCCCAGCCAATGAGTTAATAACGTTGGCCGTCTTATTTTTCATCAATTCTTCTGCATTCAAATCTTGTACAGCGTATCCTAATGCCTTCTTTTCCTTCTTGATACCCATCGCAGTAACTACAACTTCTTGAAGGGCTTCTTCGGACCCCTGCAAAGTAATAGTATACACATTATTTGCTCCAACTTCTTGTACAAATTCTGAGCTGCCCACTGATCTGAATAAGAGTTTTTCTCCAGGTGATGCCTGAATAGTGAAGGAGCCATCCGAATTGGTTTTGACAGTGCGGTTTGTCCCCTGAACCACGACTGTAACATTACCCAAAGCCTCCCCAGTAGGACTTAATACCTTCCCAGAAATAGACTTTTGTTGGGCCATCAAACAGGATGCATATACTGCTACCCCGAAAAATGTGAGAAGAAATCTTCTTTTCATACGTTTGATAGTTGATTTAATAATAGTTATTTAGTTAACTTATAAGAGTTAGTTTTTTGATATAATAGTAGATTCATAATTCTTTTAACATATTTCAATAAATAACTGAAAAAATATGCATAAAAGCGCGATAAAAAGATCAATCTTTCTGCAATGTATTAATTTTTAATCTTATTCTCAACATAAAACAGTACAAAAACGCAAGAATTATTAAAATATTACAAAGCAATAAATGAAACCCTATCAAAAAGTTTTATTATTTAAACAATGGAGAGTTTATTTACAATAAATCATTTGCATAAAAAAGATTTTCTGAAAGAAAACAAATGAAAGAAAAAAAGCTCTCCATAATTGGAGAGCTTCATTATTAGTTTCTATAACAGTAAAAATATTATGTTTAATAAATCCTGAACTTGGGACTCTGACTTTTATTGCTCATTATATATTATTTAATGATTTGAGCTTCGTAATCGCTTTCATTACCAAGTCGATCTACCGCTTTGATAGCTATTGTATTCAGTTTCTTACCATTTTTGGATGAGGCAAATTTTTTAGAAGAGATTTGATTCTCGACGATTTCCCATTCCCAAACATCACCATATTTAGCATATACAACGTACTGTCTTACCTGCTCAGGCTGTTGGTGTAACCATTTAACGAAAATCTTGCCTTGCTCAGGTGTAATTAAAAGAGTTGGCGCCAATAATGGATTCGCTTTTAACCAAGGTGACTTTGGAACTAAAGATTTCTCCTTATAAGGACCATTTGCAATAGTGGACAACATTTCAGCGTTTTTAGTTAATCCAGCAATACTCCAATGTACTGCCCCTGGACTCTTAGGAACAATTGTGCGTGTAGCATTTATCTGATTAACAATTTCAGTAGGTTTATGTGCAGCTTTTACTTCTACTGTATTTAATCCAGGCCACAAATGTCTTCCAAAAGTATTTTCAGATTCCCACCATTTCAACAAGGATGTAAAACTTTGTCTAGCGGGTTCTATAGGCCAATACAGTTGAGGTGTGAAATAATCCACCCAACCTTTGTTTAACCATAATTTTGCGTCAGCATATAATTCATCGTATTGCGAAGAACCTGTGATTCCGGCAGGATAACCTGGTTTCCAAATTCCAAATGGACTTAACCCAAATTTCACAAAAGGTTTTTCCGCTTTGATTTCTTTGTAGATACGTTCAATAAAATTATTAACATGCATCCTTCTCCAATCACCTCTTGATAATTGACCTCCATTCGCTTTGTAAGCATTCCATGTTTTGCTATCTGGAAAATCGGATCCACCATTGTAGCTCGCATACGGATAGAAATAATCATCAAAGTGAACACCGTCAATATCGTAACGTGTTACAATATCATTTACCACGCGTGCAGCATGATCTTGCGTACGAATGTCCGCTGGATCAAACCAGTACATACCATTATTCAATCGTACCACATAATCCGAAGCTTTCTTAGCCATAGACTCAGATGTTACAGTACCTCCATTAGTATGATGAGCACGGTACGGATTCAGCCATACGTGTAATTCTAATCCGCGCTTATGTGCTTCTTCTACCCAAAATTCTAAAGGATCGTAATATGGATATGGCTTTTTGCCTATTTCGCCATTTAAGAAATAAGACCAAGGTTCGAATTTACTATCATATAAAGCATCTGCCGATGGTCTTACCTGAAAAATAACCGCATTGAAATTGTTATTTTTCAACATATCCAACAAGCGTATAGCTTCTTCTTTTTGTTGTTGAGTAGTCAAATTACGTTTTGACGGCCAGTTAATATTTGCAACAGTTGCTATCCAAGCTGCGCGGAATTCACGTGGCACTTCAGGTAACTGTACAATAATCTTCTCCTCTTTATTAACCTGTTCTTCTTTTTTGGCGGCAGATTTAGATTCAACACCTGCTTTTGTAAGAGGAGCTGCAGGTACTGCCGGAACTTCTACCGTTTCATGTTGCACCTCAGGAACTGAAGTTTCTACGACTGTTTTTAATTCTTTGGATTTACGTGATTTACAAGAAAACGTAATAATAGCTAGTAAACTAAATAGAGCGAATAATCGAATTACATTAATTTTCATAGGATACAAAACTACAGATATAGTTTAATTATACTTCATTATATATGTTAAAAGAATTTATGGTTTCGGAATTTTTACATGAAATTTCATTTCACCTTTTCGCCTTCAAAATAAACCGAATCGACGTCAAAATTGGAATCAAAAACCAAAACATTAGCTAATGCTCCTGCTTCCAATCTCCCCAAATCCTTACGGCCAATAAGATTAACAGGATATATCGTTGCCATTCGAATGGCTTCTTCTAAAGGAATTCCTACATGTTTCACACAATTTTTTATTGCCTGCAACATCGTTAATGCCGACCCAGACAGCGTGCCATCTGGCAAACCATAATGATCCCCATTAAACACATGCTGATAGATACCTCTATCGCATGCTGCCACCGCATCCGTAATCAAAAACAAACGGGCCCCCATCATAGCTTTACTGATTTTCACCGCTTCGTAATCCACATGGATGCCATCTACTATAATCGATGCATGCACCGAAGAATGATTATATGTCGCTCCTGGTAGCCCTACATTACGATGATGTAAAGGAGACATCGCATTCCAAAGGTGAGTAACTGTTCGAATACCTTTAGCAAAAGAAGCTTTCGCTTCTTCCAAACTCGCATTGCTATGACCAGCACTAATTAATACATCTTGTTTTTGAAGATATCCTAAGCAATCATCACTAACTAACTCTGGTGCAATAGTCATCATTTTCACAGTTCCCTCATGACTAGCGAATAATTCCTCCAACATAGAAACATTAGGCTCTAAAATTAGTTCTGCGGGATGTGCTCCTCTTTTTGCAGGATTTAAGAATGGTCCTTCTAAGTGCAGCCCCAATGCAACCCGAGGTTTAGCTGATTTGTACACTTCAATAGCTTCTTTAAAAAGCCCCAATGTATTCGTTGCTAACGTCAAGTAAAAAGATGTACAACCTTGCTTCAATAAGGATTGTTCGATTTTATATATAGCTTCTGTTGTTAATTCTGCGGAAAACAAATGGTTTCCACTTCCGTAAATTTGTAAATCAATCAGACCAGGACAAATATTCTTTCCTTGTACATCGATTTTATCAAAATCCGAGGGAATTTCTGCATTATCTACTATCCCAGCAATGGCATTTCCTTCAATAAGCAACGCTTTATGCTTAAATGTCTTATCCCCCGAGAATATAACACCATTTGTTAGTGCAAATTTCCTTTCCATATTTACAATAATACTAAAAGCTTTTTGATTTGTTTTTACCCGAACAGCATTGTAACTTAGCCTAAATAGAGAAAAATGGGAGACGCTAACAACAAAAAACCTACATCTATACGTGTGATGTATATCATCAATGCGGTAGCTATTATTCTCTTCTTATTCGGAATAATTTATAAAATATTTATAGACAAATAATCATGTCACAAAAAGTTATCATTAATACTGAAAAAGCCCCTGCAGCGATAGGCCCGTATAATCAAGCCGTAAAAGCGGACAAAACATTATTTGTTTCTGGTCAGATCCCTTTGATTCCAGAAACTATGGAATTAGTAAGCTCAGGCATTCAAGACGAAACGCATCAAGTATTTAAAAATATTCAAGCTATCCTTACTGAAGCTGGTTATGGTTTTGAAGATGTAGTAAAAGCTTCGATATTCTTAAGTGATATGGGTGATTTTGTTGCTGTGAATGAAATTTATGCGCAATACTTTACAATCAATCAACCCGCTCGCGAATGTGTAGCTGTGAAGACATTACCTAAAAACGTAAATGTAGAGATCTCGGTTATTGCTTGGAAAGCTTAACCAAAAAATACTTTTTCTGAAAAAGCTGCTTTGTTCCATTTGCAAAGCAGCTTTTTATTTTTTTTAAAAAAAATCTCCCCTTACCCGGTAACAAAAAAATAAACATGTTGATATACTATTGAAAACTGATTGTAAAACATTAAAAATTCAATAGTATGAAAACGAAATTAAACTCTACTTTATTGGCACTTTTAGCTTGTGCAACTATTACATTCTCATCATGTAAAAATGAAACGGAATCTGTATCCTTAATCGCAAACCCCTCAGCTGTAGGTTTCGCTGATCTTCGCAAAAATGCTTTGACAGATATTACACTTACTAAAACTTTTAAAGCAGAAGATGGAATTACTTTTGAAACTGATAAAGGAACAGAAGTAAGAATCTCACCAAACTGTCTTCGTGACAACAATGGAAATGTGGTCACTGGTGATGTGAACCTTTCTTTTGTAGAAATGTATGACCGCGGTAATATGACAGCGACAAACAAGCCACTAATGGGTAAAAATAGTGCAGGCGACTTACTACCATTAGTAACTGGTGGTCAATTCAATATCGAAGTAACGAAAGGTAATCAGAAACTCAGATCAGGATGTCCATTCTTTGTTGATATTCCAGCGGCACTCACAGGAGGGATTGACCAAGACATGAAACTTTGGAGGGGTAATATAGATGAAGATGGTGAACTTACGTGGGATGAGGTGATAAGAGATGCAGCAGGTCAAGGTAAAGAAGCAGGTATAAATGCGAATACAGAATCGGCAACCTACCATGTTTGGGCATCAGAATTTGGTTGGACTAATGTAGATCGATTCTACAACGATTCTAGACCGAAAACTCAAATTAAAGTGACTGTTCCAGCTCAATACAACATGTCGAATGCAGCTGTATACCTATCATATGAAGGTGAACGAAATGTTTTAGCACGCTTGGATACATACGATTCAGTAGAGAAATTCTTTAGCGAGCATTATGGTTACATTCCTGTTGGATTAAATCTTCACGTGATATTCACATCCGAAAGCAATGGATCTTTAGTCTATGCGATCAAAAAAGCAACTATAGTAGCAGATGGCGTAATCAACTTTTCTGAAAGTGACTTGGACATTACTTCAAAATCCAACTTGGCTAATATCATTAATAATTTAAACTAATCCACAATTACTCTAGTATCATTTAGTGAGAGCCATTCTTCGGAATGGCTTTTCATTTATCAACAATTTGTGTTTACTTCGTCGAGAAAATTACTTTTTCGTAAATTAGCCATTCTTAGCAATGGCTGATTTATCTGTAATTACTCCTATAGAATACCTTAAAGGTGTTGGTCCACAAAAGGCCGATGTGCTCAAAAAAGAGTTGCAGATATTTACTATTGGTGATTTATTGCAATATTATCCTTTTCGCTATATTGACCGCACCAAATTTCACAAGATTCGTCAGTTGCATTCAGATTTGATTGGAGCTCAGGTTTTGGGTCGATTGATTCAACTGAAAGAAGTTGGTGAAAAAAGAGCAAAACGTCTTGTCGGTATTTTCAAAGATGAAACTGGCTCCATGGAACTGGTCTGGTTTCAAAGCATCACTTGGCTCAAAAAAAATCTAAAAGTCGGTTCGGCCTATATCATTTATGGAAAACCCACGGAATTCAATGGTCAAATATCGATAACGCATCCAGAGATTGAACTATATAATTCGCAAGAGAAGAAAATCGGTAATCTGACAATGCAACCGGTTTATTCTTCAACAGAGAAATTGAAGAAATTTAATCTTGATACAAAGGGCATTCAACGATTACAACAGACAGCACTTGAAACTACATACAGAAATTTTAGAGAAACATTGCCAGACTATTTGGTTAGCAAACACAATTTGCTTCCCTATCCAAAAGCTTTACTTTCTATTCATTTTCCACAAAATGTGGATGATTTGAATGCAGCTGTTCGAAGAATGAAATTCGAGGAATTATTCTTTATTCAGCTTCGATTACTACGCAACAAACAACTCAATACCCAGAAATACAAAGGCCATCGTTTTGATAAAGTCGGAGAAAAATTCAATACCTTTTTCAACACCCGATTACCATTCCCTTTGACGAATGCTCAAAAGCGCGTGGTGAAAGAAATTCGCTTAGACACCAATACAGGTGCACAAATGAACCGTTTAGTGCAAGGCGATGTTGGTTCCGGTAAAACTGTTGTTGCTTTAATGAGCATGTTGATTGCAATTGACAATGGTTACCAAGCCTGTATGATGGCACCAACAGAAATTTTGGCAACACAGCATTATAATGGTTTGAAAGAATTGTTAGGCGAAGGTATCTGCAACATTAAATTACTTACTGGTTCCACTAGTACGAAAGAACGTAGAATCATCCACCAAGAGCTAGAAGAAGGCACTTTGGATATTCTAATTGGTACGCATGCTTTGATTGAAGATAAAGTAAAATTCAAAAATATTGGTTTTGTCGTAATTGATGAACAACATCGTTTTGGTGTAGAGCAACGAGCTAAATTATGGCGCAAAAATATTATTCCACCACATATGCTGGTCATGACTGCCACACCAATTCCTCGAACTTTGGCGATGACACTTTACGGAGATTTGGATATTTCTATCATAGATGAATTACCAGCAGGCCGTAAACCTATTAAGACAGTTCATTTTTTCGAAAACCAAAGACTACGTGTTTTCGGATTTATGCGTGAAGAAATTGCCAAAGGAAGACAGGTGTACATTGTATATCCACTAATCAAAGAAAGTGAAAAGATGGATTTACTAAACTTGGAAGCTGGTTTAGAAAGCTTGCAAAAAGAATTTCCATTACCACAATATAAAATTAGCATTGTCCACGGAAAAATGCCAGTCAAGGATAAAGATTTTGAGATGCAGCGCTTTGTCAAAGGCGAAACGCAAATCATGGTCGCTACCACTGTAATTGAGGTTGGTGTAAATGTTCCGAATGCTTCGGTGATGGTAATTGAAAATTCCGAAAGATTTGGTCTATCCCAATTACATCAATTGCGCGGTCGTGTAGGTCGTGGTGCTGAACAATCTTTTTGTATTCTGATGTCGGGCAATAAGTTGAGCAAAGAAGGACGAACACGTCTAGAAACTATGGTTCGCACGAATGATGGGTTTGAAATTGCCGAAGTTGACTTAGAATTACGTGGTCCAGGAGATATTTCAGGTACTCAACAATCGGGAGTTTTGGACATGAAAATTGCTGATTTGGCAAAAGACCAACATATCTTAGCGGAAGCTAGGAATTCGGTCATCGAAATTTTCAAACAAGATCCACAACTTGCACTGCCAGAAAATCAACTGCTTGTGCAATATTTAAATCAACGTAATTCAGGCATCTCTTGGGATAAGATTTCCTAGAAAAAACTTTTACCTTTGTTGGATGTTATTTTTAATAACATAGGATTGATGCACTGCGCATCATCCACCGTCTAAAACATATTTATGGCAAGAAGATTTAAATTAATAGATACAGCTCCAGAAAAAGAAACGGCAATTTTAGTTTCGGTCATTACGCCTGATGTGTCCGACCAAATGGCACAAGATTACTTGACAGAATTAGAATTTTTGGTACAGACTGCTGGCGCGGAAACAGTTAAAGTTTTTACGCAAAAACTTCAAAAACCAGAACATGCTACTTTTGTAGGAACTGGTAAATTAGAAGAAATAAGAGAATACGCCGAAGCCGAAGAAGTGGATATGGTTATTTTTGATGATGAATTGACTCCTTCTCAACTTCGCAATATAGAACGTGAATTGAAGCGAAAGATATTAGATCGTTCAAGTTTAATTTTAGACATCTTTGCGAGTCACGCCCAAACGGCACAGGCGAAGACTCAGGTAGAACTTGCACAATTACAATATTTATATCCGCGATTGACACGTATGTGGACTCACTTGGAACGTCAACGTGGTGGTATTGGTATGCGTGGTCCTGGTGAATCGCAAATCGAGACAGATAGACGTATTATTTTAGACAAAATTTCTTTATTAAAAGAGAAATTAAAAACCATTGATAAGCAGAATGCGACGCAACGCAAAAATCGTGGCGACATGATTCGTGTAGCTTTGGTCGGTTATACTAACGTTGGTAAATCAACGATTTTGAATATGATTTCCAAAGCCGAAGTTTATATCGAAAACAAACTTTTCGCTACTTTGGATACTACTGTAAGAAAAGTCGTGATAGAAAATCTTCCTTTCTTACTTTCAGATACCGTAGGATTTATCCGCAAGTTACCACACCATTTAGTAGAATCATTTAAGTCTACTTTGGATGAGGTTCGTGAAGCCGATGTACTAATTCATGTGGTTGATATCTCCCATCCTAATTTTGAAGACCACATCAGAGCGGTAAATGAAACATTGAAAGACATTAATGCGTTGGACAAACCAACTATTACTGTTTTTAACAAAATAGATGGTTTCAAACCAGCGGTAGAAGTGGATGAAAATGGCGATGAAATTAAAGTCACATTAGATGATTTCAAAAACTCTTGGATGGCTAAAAATTCGGATCCAGCGATTTTCTTATCCGCGACAAACAAAACAAATATCGAAGAATTCAAAGAAAAGCTTTACGAGGTAATATCGGAATTGCACAATGCTCGTTATCCGTATAATAATTTGTTATATTAAAAATGAACAAAACAGTAGAATTTAGAGATTGGGGGTTGGTAGATTACCAAGAAGCGTGGGATAGACAGGAAGATATATTCTCCAAAACTTTAGCAATAAAACAAGATAACAGAACAAATAATTTAACAAATCCAACGCCGAACTATTTAATCTTTACAGAACACACGCACGTGTATACTTTGGGAAAAAGCGGTCATGAGGAATATTTGTTATTAGACGAAAAAGGATTAAAGGAAAAGGGAGCTAAATTCTATAAAATCAATCGCGGAGGTGATATTACCTATCATGGACCTGGTCAGATAGTGGGTTATCCGATTTTAGATTTGGACAATTTTTTCACGGACATCCATCTTTACTTACGCACGTTGGAAGAAGCTATAATTTTGACACTTGCGGATTATGGCATTGAAGCGGGACGATATGAAGGTTATACAGGTGTTTGGCTAGATGCCGACAATGATAAAGCACGTAAAATCTGTGCTATGGGCGTGCGTGCTTCACGTTGGGTCACTATGCATGGTTTTGCATTCAATGTAAATGCAGACTTAGCTTATTTTAGAAATATTATTCCTTGCGGAATTGACGATAAAGACGTGACTTCAATGGAAAGAGAATTAGGCCGAAAATTGGATATGGCCAAAGTAAAAGGCAAACTAAAAAATCATATTGCAGATCTTTTTCACATGGAACTAATATAAAAGGGCTTTAATAAAGCCCTTTTATATTTTTATCTAGTTATTAAAAGCTACAAATACTCTTGAGCCTTTAAGATTATATTTTTGTGCAACCGATGTCTCAGTTTCTTGTTCTTCCAAATCATCTATATTCAAAGAAAATTTATGTTTGGTCTTTCCCCAACTTGTTTCTACTCCAACACCAAAAACTTTGTAATTAAAAGTTAAACCTGACGTAAACATATTTGCAAAACCGCTTGAAAATTCTTCATCATAATATAGGAAAGAATAAGAAGGTGCATAACGAAAATATCCGGATACGCCAATTCCTTCTGGTAATTTTAAATGAACTGAAGGACCCACCTGCAATCCTACTTCAGCTTTATGTGTTATCAATTTTTCCTCTCCACCAGTCTCCCAATTACCCTCTTCGTCTTGGTATTCACCTTCTACCAGTTCCATATATTTCGTATAGTTTAAATCAAGAAATGTAACATCAATTCCAAAATGTAATAGCTTTGCAATAGGTTGAGGATGCACAAAGTACGTTTTACCACTACTATAGAATGCTCCGAAATCACTTTTCATTGCCTTTGATTCCTCGAAATATTTACTACTTGAACTTATTTTTGAGATGAATATCCAAAGTTAATGTACTTTTTACCTGGACGCAATTGCGCATGAGAGATTAATGTCGCACAGATTGCACAGATTATTAAAATTAAATTTTTCATAAAATTACAGTTAATTTGTTTTAAGTTAATTTCCGAAAATAAATAGGAAAAACACTTTATAAAATACCTCAAATGGGGTATATTAAACCATTAACTGTTCCAGATAAAAAGAATAAATTGGCGTTTCTTCCGTACGGGTGGCAATAGATAACTCTATATCATCACAATGCGGTCGAAACAACGAATCCACTAATTCCACCGTATTATTTTCACCTGAAAGGTGTCCTAAAATGAGATGTTTCAAGCGTGGAGTTCGATTTTCAAGAAACAATTCTAAGGCCATCGCATTGGAAATATGTCCCCAACCGCTTCGTATTCTATTTTTGAGAAAATAAGAATATCGCCCCTTCAGAAGCATTTCCTCGTCAAAATTACTTTCCAGCAACAAGACATCAGAATGTTGGATCACATGTTTTACATTATCACATCCTCGTCCCAAATCCGTCATTATGCCAATATTAACCTCTCCATCTGTTACTACAAATGAACACGGCTCTTTTGCATCGTGATATTTAGGAATTCCCATTACGGTTAAATCTCCAATCCTCACCCTTTCATCTGGTTGTATAAAATTCACCAAATGTTCAGGCATATGCAGTTTCGAACCTTCATAACTTCCTTTCGTAATATATACAGGAATCTGAAAACGCTTGCTGAAAACCGAAAGTCCGCGAATATGGTCCGTGTGCTCGTGGGTAATAAAGATTGCTTTGATACTTGTAGGATCAATTCCTAATCTTTCCATGCGAATCAACACATGCTTGGTGTTGATACCAATATCAATTAATACCGCATCATTGCCTTTAGCGACATAATAACAGTTTCCATTAGATCCAGAAGCAATCGAGCAGTATTTCATGTTTTTAATTGTTTATAACAGCAACTTTATCGGGATATGTATATACATTATAAGGATAAAGCTTTTTTGCCAAGCTCTTTGCTACTAAACTCGCCAAAAGTAAGGGTACAATAAGCACAAAACCATTAGGCGCTAAATTACATACAATGAATAGAGCTGCAAAAGGAGCATGTATACTTGCAGATAGCATAGATACTGCACCAAAAAGGGCAAAATTCAAAACAATAAGTTCGGTTCCGAAACAATAATTAGATAGCAATGCTACCAAAATACCTAGAAATGCACCTGTTACTATGCTTGGAGCGAATACGCCTCCATCTCCCCCTGCACCTAATGTCAGCGCAGAAGCTAAAGGCTTTAGAAATATTAAGAGAATTAACGGCATTATTAAAATTAAATGATCCGCGCTGGTCAAACTTTGATTCAAAATCTCTTTTAGCCCATGGTAGCTATCTCCATAAATATGATGCAGAAAATGTATTAAGATTCCGACTGTAATTGCACCAATATTTACGCGTAAAAAATTATTCTGAATATTGCTAAAATAATGTTTTGCATAGATTACAATCTTGGTAAAATAGAGCGACATTAAACCACTGAGAATAGCAAGTATCAATATAAATGGTAGGGCGGATAAATGCCAGTCCTGCACGGGAATGGATATAAGTGGAGTGGAGTCAAATAAACTTACGAATATAAAAGCCGTTAAAGTAGATATTCCACAGCTTACCAATAAAGTTTTACTACTACGTCTTGCTATTACCTCTAAAACAAATAATAATCCTCCGAGTGCACTTCCAAATAAAACAGTTACACCAGCTGCTACTGCAGCACAGATTAATTCTGTTTTAAAAGCGCGAGCTGATTTATTTAATTTATAGGTTTGATTACCTACTGTAGCACCAGCGACTACGGTAGAAACTTCAACACCTGTAGAGCCTCCAAAAATAACAGTAAGAAACCCGTTTATAATATGCGAAGGCACCTTGTAAAAAGGGAGATGATCTTTCCGATTGCCCAAAGTAGTGTATATCTCCTTTATACCTTTATTCTTTCTATTCTTGAAGAGATATTTTCGAAGAAAATAGATAGCCGTAATCCCTATAGAAGGAAATATAATAAATAATAAAGGGTTAATTTCCTCGATCCGTTCAAAAAGCAATTCTTGAAAATATTCTGTAGCATGCTTTAAACAATATGCTAATACACTACACACTACGCTTACCATGATAGAATAAAATATGAGACTTAAATAACTGTCTCTAATAATTTTTCTTCGGGAAGGGGTGTTTTTGCACATAGTGGAATATTTAGGACAAAGGTATATCTTTTTAACCCTTTATCCCAGCGACCTTTATAACAAAATTCAAATTAGAAGTATACCACCATTGCTAACATTCTGGTAAACTCAATGGGACTTTTACCGCTAAGCCTCCATCTGCGGTTTCTTTATATTTCGCATTCATGTCTTGTGCAGTTTCCCACATGGTGCTGACTACTGCATCCAAACTTACCTTAGCTTTATCGGGATTGGATTGCAAAGCCAATTGTGCTGCGGTAATAGCTTTTATAGCGCCCATTGTGTTACGCTCGATACATGGGACTTGCACCAAACCACCTATAGGGTCACAGGTTAATCCCAAATGATGTTCCATAGCTATTTCTGCGGCCATCAATACTTGTCTTTGTGAACCACCTAAACATTCCGTCAACGCGCCTGCCGCCATAGCGGAAGAAACCCCAATCTCCGCTTGACAACCACCCATTGCCGCTGAAATCGTTGCTCCTTTTTTGAAGATAGAGCCAATTTCAGAAGCCGTCGCTATAAATTGAATAATCTTATTGTCGTCATAAGCATCATAAAATGCTACATAATACTGCAATACGGCAGGAATTACACCAGAAGCTCCATTTGTCGGCGCTGTCACTACGCGCCCAAAAGAAGCATTCTCTTCATTCACAGCCAAAGCAAAGCAACTTACACAATCTAAAATATAACCGAAATCCTTACCTCCTGCACGGATTGCTTCCAGCCAAGAATCATAATCTGTATAGGTACGACCTTTGAGCATACGCTTATTCAAACGAGCAGCACGACGTTCTACATTTAAACCACCTGGCAATATGCCTTCGGTGTGGCAGCCTTTATAAATACATTCTTTTATGACGCGGAAAATATTAAGAATTCCTTTCCGTGTTTCTTCTTCCGAACGCCATGATAATTCATTTTCCAAGACCAGTTCTGAAATTTTCAGCCCTGTACGCATACAAGCACTCATCAAATTCTGCGCTGTATCAATCGGAAAAGGCAATTCCACCTCACTTAATACTGAAGTACTATCAGCTTCTTGAACAACAAAACCTCCTCCAATAGAATAATATGTTTCGCTAACGGCGGTACCATTTCTCAAAAAAACTTGAAAAGTAACTGCATTGGGATGAAATGGAAGACTTTGATCAAAAAGAAAAAGCAATTGATCCGTGTAAGAAAAATCAATATTTTGTCTGCCACCTAACTCAAGCTTTCCAGAAGATTGTATACGCGCTACTTTAGGTAATACATCATTGACATCAAAAGTTACGGGATCGTCACCGCTTAAACCAAGCAGAATAGCAATATCCGTACCGTGACCAACCCCGGTTTTTGCTAGAGATCCATATAAAAGGATATTGATCTGCTCCACATGATCTAAAACTCCTGTTTCTTCTAATTTTTGAACAAAACGTTGCGCAGCACGCCAAGGCCCCAATGTATGAGAACTTGATGGACCAATCCCAATTTTGAACATATCGAAAACAGAAATTTGTTCAGATGCCATAATTTACTTTGTAGTTATAATTTGAAGCAAAGTTAGAACAATAAATTATAAAAAAAAGCCAAGCTGAAAAATCAACTTGGCCTTATCTGGAGATTTTAATATTTAACTATAAACCTTTGCCGTATGCGTACGTTTTGTTGATCGTCACTGGCAATTTACCTTTTGATTTAATATCCTTTAATAATACTTTCACTGCAGCACGTTGCATAAATGCTTCGTTTTGGTAGCCCATAATAATAGAAGCACTACGATCTACTTTCACTGAAGTAATAGCATACGGATTTGTCAATAATACAGTAATCGTACGACGACCTGCAATTTTATCAATAAAATTATTCACATCCTTTGAAAAATCTAAAGCGGGTCTTGGACGTGATCTATCATCATGGATTGCAAGAACGATTTGCTCATGGCTTCTTACTTCTTTTACTAATTCCTCTAGCTGAGCTTCTGTTTCCTTACCTGAAATATATATGTTTTTCACATTTGTAAGTCTTGCCGCTAAAGCTGTCTCAAAATCTTGCGCTTTGCTGATTCCTACACTTACTACGACAGTCTCTTTCTTTGCATCAAAAGACTGAATACGACGATTTGATTTCAACACCGTTACTGCTCCATCAGCCATACGCTGGATTAAAGATTTTGTTTCTGGTCTATTAATATCGTCGAATACTCTGTTACGATTTGCTGCTGCGTATTTATCCAAACCTAACCACAACTTAGCAGCCAATACACGTCTAACTCTAGCATCGATATCCGCTTGTTTCAAGCGTCCGCTTTGAATCGATTTCTCCACAAGAGCAATTGCTCGCGCACTATTATCGGATAATTCCAATAAATCATGACCCGCTTCGATAGCTAAGATGTCCGCCTCACCATTTGGAAAGAACTTTGTTACACCTTTCATATTCATCGCATCTGTTACTGTCAATCCTTGGAAACCTAACTGTTTACGCAACAAGTCTGTAACTACTTTTTTAGAAATTGACGAAGGAAGATTTGGTGTATTGTCTAAGGCAGGAATATCCATATGACCTACCATTACAGCAGTCGCTCCTTGTTTAATTAATTCACGGAATGGATACATTTCCAATTCTTCCAAACGCTCTCTCGTGAAAGGTAATTTTGGCAAATCATAGTGCGAATCCACATCTGTATCGCCATGACCTGGGAAGTGTTTGATTGACGCTAATACTCCACCATCAATCATTCCTTTCATATAAGCCGCTGATTTTACAGCTACATTTTCTTTATTGTCACCGAATGAACGGAATCCGATAACTGGATTCTTGGGATTATTGTTAATATCTACTGTAGGAGCAAAATTGAAATGAATTCCTAAACGCAAGAAATCTTTAGCTGCATCTCTACCCATATCATAAATCAAGGAGTTATCTTGCAATGCACCCAAAGTCATTTGATAAGGAAAAGACTGAGTTGAATCAGGTAGACGCATGCCTAATCCCCATTCACCATCAATTGTTACCAACAAAGGAACTTTAGAAACTTTTTGGTAATTGTTGATCATATCAACGTGACGAACTGGACCACCTTGGAATACCACTAACCCGCCTAGTTGTTCATTTTTAATTACTGTACCAACCGAATCAATAAATTTTTGTCCCAAATTTGTATGTGCACGCACTAAAAATAACTGCCCAATACGTTCTTTTGGAGTAAGAGAGTTAAATACGGAATCCACCCATTTGTGATTACTATTAATGAATTTCACAAAATCAGGTCTTTTCTGTGCTACTGCTCCAAGAGAAGTCATAAGAGCAAGTGAAAAAGCTAAAATAGGTTTCAGCATGATATATTTCTGTTTAAAGTATACTCACGAATATATAATAAAATTGCGACATTTTAATGTTTATGCAAAATTGTTACAACAAAACGCACAAACACGCATTAAAGCAATTGATATTTTTGTTCTAATAGCAAGGCCAGATCAATAGAATTTTCAATCTCTCCACAAGCTTCTTTTTTCCATAGCATATCGATTACCAATAGCAAATATTGTGCTTCGATTTCGGGGTTCTCGTAGCCCAACTCTTTAAAAGCTCGAATAATTATAGGATGAACAGGCTTCATGAATTGCTCATGCTGAGATTTGGAGAATGGAATATGAGATAGACGTTCTTGCAATTTCCAAAACATGGGTTCTTCGGCAACTAACTTACTCGGTAAGAATATCATATTTTTGATGAAATCCTTTGCATTCTTATAAGTCATCATGCCACGGTGATGTTGAAGTACACGTCTGTATCCAGATTTAATAAGATGCGCTAATAATGCATCTTTATTCCCAAAATGTTTAAATATCAAAGCCTCTGACACACCAGCATTCGCAGCAATTTCCTTTGTCGAAGTATCAGCATAACCATTTTTTGCAAACAACACCAATGCTGCTTCCAATATTTTTTCTTTTCTACTTAAAAGGGAACTCTTCATAAAAACACGTACAATCAAGCAAATATATCGATTTTGATACAATATTTGAAGTTTAACATGTTTAAACTATTATTGTACAATAGACCTATTTTCCTGTGAAAAAATTTATAAACTTTATTATCTACACACTTTTTATTATCTATTCTGTCAATTCTTATGCTCAACAAAGAATTAATGGAAGGGTTGTAGCAAAAGAAGATAAAACAGCAATCACAGGAGCAACAATAAGTTTAATTGCAAATAACAAAGATAGTACAGTACTACAATCCACTTCTTCCGGTAAATTGGGAGATTTCGCTTTTAATCAAGTTCAATCCGGAAATTATAGTATTAGTGTAAAAGCATTAGGTTTTCAAGCTAGACTTACACCTATTCAAATATCAGCTTTGAAAAATCTAACTTTAACTATTCCTCTGGAATTGGATAATATAGGTATTGACGAGGTTGTAATCTCTGCTTCTCCTGCTGTTTTACTGAAAGGGGACACAATGGAATACGATGCCAAGAAATTCGTAACCAGGGATTTTGCCGATGCAGATGAAATGGTTGCTCAAGTGCCGGGAGTAATGATTGATGAAGATGGCAATGTGACTGCGCATGGTGAGCCTGTCACACGTATAATTGTTGACGGAAAAGAATTTTTCAGTTCAGACCCTAAAGTTGCCCTCAAAACACTTCCTGCCGACATTATTGCAAAAATTCAATTGATTGATGAAAAATCAGAACAATCCCGATTCTCTGGCTTCGATGACGGCAAACGCAATAAGGTCATTAACATTGTTACCAAACCCGACAAGAAGGTCGGATACTTCGGAAAATCAGCTTTAAGTAAAGGCGATAGTGACAAATTCTCTTTTAATTCCTCCACAAATAGTTTCAATAAGGATAAAAAATACGCGATCAATCTCTTGGCCAATAATATCAATGAAACTAATTTTGGAGAGCAAGGAAGAGGTGGAGCAAGAAGAGGAAACAATAATACCGAACGAGGCTTATCGGACACATATGCGGCGGCAGTGAATTTCAGTAATACATATCCGAAGTATCGGATGGAGGTTAGTTCGGATTATAATTTTAATTCTTCCACGACTGTGACCAATTCATTGTCTAATATTCAGTATTTATCCCAAAATCAAGCTAATCAATTTCGGACACAAAATCAGCTCTCTGATGTTCAGAATATTTCTCATGAATTTGGAGGTAGACTGAAATGGCAAATAGATTCCACAAATAGATTAGATTTTTCCCCTAATCTGAAGTTTACCAGCTCTGAAAGAATAAATTCTACAGACTTCAACACCATTAACACAAGCAGTAATCCTATCAATAATTCTATTCGTTCTTCAGAAAACGATTCAAAGAATTTGAGTTTTGGAGCGTCTTTGACCTATATGCATCGATTCAAAAAAAATGGACGTACTCTATCCTTATCCGCAAGTGGCAACAAAAATAAGGACGATGCACAAGGATTAAACTTAGCTGTCACCGAATATTATAGAGATGCTGTATTGTCTCGTATCGATACAAATAACAATTCTAGCCAAAGCAATGGATACGGATCTGGGGTTAATACTACGCTTTCTTTTACAGAACAAATATCTAAAAACGGAAGAATGCAGGCGCAGTATGACTTTCGAAATAATGGTTCCTACTCCAACCGAGAAACCTATGAATTCTTGGCAGCAACAGGTCAGTTGGGTGAATTACGAGACCGTTTATCCAATGAATTTCGAAATGATTACAATTACCATAGTGGCGGACTTTCCTATATCTATGTACTAAAAGATTCGATAAGATTACAGCTTGGAATTAAATATCAGCATGGCATCCGCCACAATAATCGTACTGTGCCTATTAATCTCAAAACTACGGCCGATTTCAATAGTCTATTACCCCATCTGTCTACAAAATACATGTTTACATCGAGTAAACAGATAGAATTTAGCTATAATACACAAACTAATACCCCTGCTATTAATCAACTTCAAGATTTTATAAATAATCAGAATGAGTTACGCATAACAAAAGGAAATCCAAATTTAGATCAGGAATATGCACATTCATTACGATTGGAGTTTAAAGATGTCAACAAGAAGACTGGCAAATCGCTGACCACCAATGTAAACTATGAATATATTCAAAATAAAATAATCAACAGCATCATTCAAACTGACACAAGCATAATCCTATTTGATGATATCCGCTTAGGAGCAGGTGGACAATATATTGCGCCTGTAAATGCGGATGGAGCTTATTCGTTCCGAATCAACAACAGTTTTGGCCTTCCAATAGAAAAATTGAAGATTAATCTGAATCTGAATTCTCGTTTGTATATGAATAATGAGCTTGCACAAATCAATGAGTCTCCAATTAAAAATAAAACTTTTGGATACGGTCAAAGTGTGGGTATCAATTCCAAATTTTCAAAAAAATACATCATCGGTTTATCGTACAATATTGATGGACGAGAAACGTCCAATATAATGACAAGAACTGCACGATATCATGTTGTAAACCACAGATTGAACAGCAACCTGACCCTTGAGCCTCTAAAAGACATCGTATTTACTTCGAACTTAACATGGTTAAAAAATGGAGGAATAATGAACTATCCAAATATTGAGACTTATATTTGGAATGCCTCTATTGGTAAAAAGCTTTTCAAGAAAAGCAATGGTGAAATCACCTTAAAAGGATATGATTTACTAAACAAAGCACAAAATGTAAGCAGAAGAGTAACCGAAAATAATATCTCGGACGTAACCTCGAATACGTTAAACAGATATTTCTTACTATCCTTCACGTATAACCTTAGAAAATTCGGTTCTACTAATCTTTTTAAATAAACAGACCGCCTTTTTGTAAGAAAAGTTCTTTCTTTTTCATGTAAGCATCTTTATCTATAGCTTTTGTTCCTTTGGAAATGATGACCGATTTGTACCCCAATTCTAATGCGTCTATAGCTGTGAAATAAACACAAAAATCTGCTGCTAAACCACAGATATGTACTTCGTCTACATTTTTGGACTTCAAAAAACCATCAAGCCCAGTGCTATGACTTTTGAGATTATCATAAAATCCACTATAGCTATCTACTTTTTTATCCATTCCCTTTCGGAAAATAACCTGTATCCTATTTGTATCCAGCAGACTTGAAAATTCAGCACCTGGAGTTCCTTGCACACAGTGATTAGGCCAGAGTGTCTGTTGATAGCCATTCCATTCTATTACATCAAAAACATTATTTTCTACATGTGACGAAGCAAAACTTTTGTGGTTTAAGGGATGCCAATCTTGCGTAGCAACCACGATTTCGTATTTTGGTAGAATCCTATTTATCTGTTCGATTATTTCATCGCCGTGCGCAACTTCTAATGCGCCGCCTGGCAAGAAATCGTTTTGAACATCAACTATTATCAATGCTTTCATAAATTGAAGTTAATAAAATATTATTTAATAGCCTTATTAAGGCTTTTGAAGAATACATCACATCGAATTGTAGCAAAACATCTAATTTTCACGTGTTTCAAAGGAGTATTTTATATTAACGCAACATATGTAAAACAAAATAAATTATTAGATTTGCACCTCATATCTACAGACAGTAGATATTTAACATATTATAACACATTTAACAGTAGGTATTACTTACATTTGCATGTCAACTAATAAATATGAGTCAATTTTTACGTTTTAAATATTTACACTTTCTGTCTGTTGTAACTGCATTGTCCTTTATTACGAGCTGTAATAAGGATATGAGCATTTCTTTAGACGAAATTGATGAAGACATTGCAGTCACTTTTATTGACTCCTTTACCGTAAATACATCCTCATATCAGTTGAATTATTTACCTGCCTCAGCTACATCAAATGTATTGGTGGGAAAGGTTCAATCCAGCGACTTAGGTAGTGTAAAGTCTACTTCGTACTTACGATTGATGATGGACTCTTATACAGATAATATTCCAGAAGGAGCTGTATACGATTCGGTAAATGTTGTATTGAAACCTAATGCTACAAGATATTATTATGGCGATACTACTCAGGTTCAATCCCTTGCTGTGCATAAAGTAACACAAGAGATTGTTACAACCAATATTTTGTCATCCATTGATAGCTACAATGCACCGGCGTATGTCACAGGCCCAACAATTTTTAGCAATCAAAAATTCACTTACGAAAATACAGCACTTGGTTCAGTACAGTTTAGACCTTATGTCAATTCAATTGATACTATTAGTATTCGATTAAACGACAGTTTTGGTAAGGATATTTTTGACAAGATCAATACGAATGATTACAATGTCAATAATGTTGAAGCTTTTCACGCTTACTTAAAAGGTATTGCAATCGTACCTGCTGACAATAATACAGCAATCTTAGGCCTTAACGATACAGTTAATGTTCACATCAACTATTCGTATATTGGATCAGATGGTTTTAAAGTAACAGGTAAAAAAATCTTAACGAATTATTCGCCTTCTTATCAATACAACAATATTGAATACGACAGAAGTGGGACTCCATTCGCAGCTTTGAATGCGACTAACAGAGAATTGTCGTTTCAACAAACAGATAAAAAAGCATATATCCAATCTGGTACGGGTTTGGTAACGAAAATAAAAATGCCGTCTCTTCGCGAATTCATGAATAACGAAAACATCAGTATCAACAAAGCCGAATTAGTTATTGAAACAGAATCGCTGGGACAAGGTGCATCTCCAGCTCCAAAGAGTCTTATGCTGATGGTTTCCAATAAAAATGGATTACCTGTAAATTTTGTTCCTACCCCATTTTCTACAACTATTCAAGAAGCTACTTACGTAGAAGGCAATGATGTAGGTGAGAATGGAAAATATGTTTTTAACTTAATTGATTATATTAAGAATATTAATTCAAATCGATATATTGACACAGATTTATTAATATCTACAGCTTCATCAAGTCTTTTTAGCACAGTTAATTCTGCTAAAATTGCGAATGAAAACGGAAAGCCTAAGATCAAATTAAATATTGTATATACTAAATTTAAATAATTTATGAATAAGAAAAATTGGCTATGTATTGTTTTAGCCTGTGCTTTTACACTTTCAGCATTTAATTCTTGTAAAAAAGACGACGACGACGATAGCACAACGGATAATGGTCCTACAGAATGGGTGAGATCATCAGCTTTTGATGGCGATCCAAGAAGTGCTGCTGCGTCATTCCAAATTGATAATAAAGGTTTCATCGCTACAGGTATTCTTACAACAAACGAAAGAACAAAAGACGCTTGGTCTTTTGAAAATAACGTATGGAAACGTGTGGCAGACTTTCCTGGAGTCGCTCGTAACGGTGCAGTGGGTTTTTCTATTGGTCAAAATGGATACGTTGGTTTAGGTTATGATGGTACTGACGTATTAAAAGACTTCTATAAATACAATCCTTCGACTAACACTTGGACACAAATCGCTTCATTACCTGAAACTGCTGAAGCTCGTTATGGTGCAGTAGCGTTTACTTTAGGTAACAATGCATATATCGGTCTAGGTGCAACTAAAACTCAAAAAACGTTGAAAGATTTCTGGAAATATGATCCTGCAACAGACAAATGGGAAGCTATTGGTTCAGAATTCAAACAAAAACGCGTGGATGCATTTGCTTTCGTAATTGGAAACAAAGCATACGTAGGTGGTGGTTTTGATAACAACCAATATCCAGAAGATTTCTATTCTTTTGACGGTTCTAAGTGGACAGAAGAAACTCCATTGAAAGATACAGATAATACATATGATTTAACACGTCGCGGCGCTTCTACATTCGTAATCGGAAACTACGGTTATGTAGTAGGTGGTAAGAAAAATGCTTCTTTGAATACAGTATGGAAATATGATCCTGCTGCTAAAAAATGGGAAAGCAAACACCAATCTCTTCCTCAAAATGCTAGAGATGCAGCTGTATCGTACTCTATCGGAGGTAAAGGTTACCTAGTAACTGGTGCTAACGGATCATTGAAATTCGATGACAACTGGGTATTTACACCTGTAAGATAATTAAGAATATATTATACTAAAAAAGGCTTTGCAATAGAATTGCAAAGCCTTTTTTAATGTCTGAAAAATCAAAGAAACGGGACATAAATCTTAGTTTTTGTCCCGTTCGTGTATTTATCTTCTTTCTAGTTGAATAATTCCAAAGCTTTCTTTACTCTAGAAATAACTTGTTCTTTACCTAATAGCTCCGTAATTAAGAACACATCCGGACCAAACTTTCCTCCTACTAACATGATACGATAAGGCATCATCAGTTCTCCGATTTTCATTCCCGACTCAGCGACTTTTCCTTTAAAGAAAGGCTCTAAAGTGCCAGCAGTCCAATCATTTTGCTGCTCAAATTCAGTAATGATATTTTCGAAGAAAGCTGTTTTATCTGTATTCCATTTTGGTTTTACCGCATCTACATCATACTGTGCGGGCTCTTGGAAAAAGAACGATGCTTGTCCCCAAAAATCAGAAACATACGTTAAACGTTCTTTCACTGCTGATAGCACGGTATTTAAATAAGCTTCATCAAGATCAAAAATATTATTTTGTGTTAAAACTTCTTTGATTTGTGGAAAAAGCTCCGCGTTATCCGTTTTCTTGATCCACTCATGGTTGAACCACTTTGCTTTCTCAAAATCAAATTTAGCACCACTTTTGCTAATACGCTCTACAGAGAATTTTTCTATTAATTCTTCAATAGAAAACAATTCTTGATCCGTACCATCATTCCAACCCAACACACCTAGCATATTTATAAATGCTTCTGGCAAAAATCCAAGTTCACGGAAACCTTTAGTCAAATCACCCGATTTAGGATCTGTCCAATTCATCGCATAAACAGGGAAACCCAAACGATCTCCATCACGCTTGCTTAACTTACCATTTCCATCAGGTTTTAGGATCAATGGCAAATGTGCCCATTGTGGCATTTGCTCTTTCCATCCTAAATATTCCCACAGCAACAAATGTACAGGCGCAGAAGGCAACCACTCTTCACCACGGAACACGTGCGAAATTTCCATGGCTTTATCATCCACAACCACTGCTAAGTGATATGTCGGCATGCCATCAGCTTTCAATAAAACCTTATCATCAATCAATTTTGTTTCGAAAGAAACACGACCACGAATCATATCGTCAAAAGACACAACTTCATCTTCGGGCATTTTAATACGAATAGTATGAGGAGCTCCTGCGTCTAATAAAGCTTTCGTTTCCTCTGCTGAAACACTTAACGAATTGCGCAAACTCAATCTATTTTCATGCGAATATCTAAAGTTTGGTTGTATTTTTCGTTGTTCGTCCAATTCTTCGGCCGTATCAAATGCGTAATAAGCATATCCAGCAGCTACTAATTGTTCAGCATACTGACGGTAAGAAGGTTTACGCTCACTCTGACGATAAGGGCCAAAAGCGCCTGGATTCTCTGGACTTTCATCTGGAGAAATACCGCACCAAGCAAGACATTCATTGATATATTCTTCAGCACCTGGCACAAAACGCGTTTGGTCTGTATCTTCTATTCTTAAAATAAATTCACCTTGATGATGTCTAGTAAATAAATAATTGAACAAGGCTGTTCTTACACCGCCCAAATGCAATCCTCCCGTAGGACTTGGTGCGAAACGCACTCTTACTTTCTGTTGTGAACTCATGATGCAAAATTACTTATTTCTCATTTAATAAATGAATTAGAACATCCCTACCTCGTCAAATAAAGATCAAATATTGAAGAAAATCCTTATTTTGTAATAGTTTTTATCGCGAATGAATCCATATCAGTACAATACCAAACAAGCTTGGAAAGTAGTCCTTATTATAATTGCTGCCACCATTGGCATAGCGTCTCTAGTATATAGTAACTATTTAGTAAAGAGCTTATCCCAATCCGAGCGAACAAAAGCGGAGGTGTGGGCTATGAGTACCAGAAGTATTATGACCATGCCTGATGTGGACGATGAATTCATCAGTTTTGTATATGCTGTACGTGATAGTCTCACTTTACCTGCTATTATTACCGATGAAAAAGACAACATAATCTTTTGGCGTGATTTAGATTCCACAAAAACCAATATTAAGATAGAAGATTCTACAAAAACGAATTTAGAATACGATCCGAGCTACTTTCAAAGGGAATTAATTCGTATGAAAAGTGCACATAAACCTATTTTGCTGAATTTAGAAAATGGCGAGAAATGGTCGGTTTACTATCACGATTCTAAAGCCTTACGCAATTTGAAAATATTTCCATTCATTCAACTTTCGCTAATTGCAATTTTTCTTGTCATAGCCTACTATGTGTTTAATTCCATCAAACGTTCGGAACAAAACTTAGTTTGGGTAGGTATGGCAAAAGAAGCTGCTCACCAATTGGGCACCCCAATATCTTCTCTGATGGGATGGATTGAGCTAATTAAAATTAAATTTGACGCTGAAGATGACCAAGTGGTCAACGAAATGGAACGTGATGTTACACGCTTGGAAATTGTCGCTGATCGTTTTTCAAAAATTGGATCAAAACCTGCGTTGACAAACTATAATGTATATGAAGTCATAAATAACTTCGTGCAGTACTTCAAAATTCGAACTAGTGAAAAAATATCCTTTCAAATAGTGGGTGAAACCCACGTCGAAGCGATGCTTAATGTTCCTTTATTCGATTGGATTATCGAGAACTTACTTAAAAATGCTGTCAATGCAATTGATACTGAAGGAACTATTACCATAGTTATTAAAGAAAATATTGCGAAAGAAGAAATTTTTATAGACATTAGTGATACCGGTAAAGGAATACCAAAATCCAATTTTGAAGCCGTTTTCCAACCAGGATTTACTACTAGGCAACGTGGATGGGGACTTGGCCTTAGTCTGACCAAAAGGATGGTCAGATATCACAAAGGCCAGATTTTTGTCAAAGAATCCGAAGTAGGAAAAGGCACTACATTTAGAATAGTACTAAAAAGTAATTTAAATTATGAACCTACTCAAGTCTGAAGATTACCCAGCTATCTACGAAGATTATATTGAAAATGTGCAAGGAAATGTGATGGATGAACTCGAAGCTCAACTCGAATCCTTTCCACTATTCATCCAAGATATCCCTAAAGAAAAAGAACTATACAGCTATGCGGAAGGCAAATGGACTGTTAAAGAAATCCTATGTCATATCATAGACACCGAACGCGTGATGTCCTATCGTGCGTTGCGATTCGCGCGCAATGACATGACCGCATTAGCCTCATTTGAACAAGATGAATTTGTCGCTTTCGGCAGACATAATGAGCGCGAAATGAGCAGTATCATTGAAGAATTTATCCACCTCAGAAAATCAAACATAGCTCTGTTCAAGACATTTAATGAAACGGAATTAAGTAGAAAAGGTATGGCTTCGGATAGATTAATCAGTGTACTTGCCTTTATTTATGTGATCGCAGGACATTTAAATCACCATAAATTTATTTTGCTCCAAAAATATTTAAACAATTAAGCATGATTTGGAATAGGGAATATACATTAGAAGAAATAAATGTTTTGTTTGAGAGGAATATGACGGGCTTTTTAGACATAAAAGCCTCTTCTATTAGTGAGGATTCCTTAGCAGCAACCATGCCTGTAACGGATAAAGTGCTACAGCCATACGGAATTTTGCACGGTGGAGCATCGGTCGTACTTGCAGAATCAGTAGGAAGCGTTGCCTCCGCTTTGATTATCAACACCGACACACATAATGCAGTAGGTTTAGAAATTAATGCCAATCACCTTAGACCGGGGAAATTGGGAAGTACTGTAGAAGCCAAATGTACACCTATTCATATTGGAAGAAGTACACACGTATGGGACATAAAAATCCATGATGATAAGAAAAGATTGATTTCCATCTCCAGATTAACAGTTGCTATTGTAAAGAGATAAAAACGTGAGTTTTTCAGATTAAAAAGTCCAAGCTTTTTTAGCTTGGACTTTTTAATTAATATTTTTTGGAAAAAATTATAGATTCCATCTACAAAAAATAGTATCGAAGGATCAAGATTAATTCACATTCATCACATTTGGCTAAAAAAATAAAAAAACTTAAAACTTTTTTTACCAGATCATTGTTATCCTTTTAAAGTACCATTCATTTGGTAATATGATACGGTTTAGGTTTTTAGAGAGACTTCGCCCAACGAAGTCTCTCTTTTATTATAATTCTTAAAAAGAACAAACGTTTGACTGAATTATTTTTTTTCTAAAATCCATTTTATTTTGTTAGTCTTGTAATAGGAACTAGACTATTTTAAACCGTGAAATAAACATTATATCATAAATTGTTCCTGCGAAATATTAATTAAAAATATTAAATTTTAGTATGTCTTCAACATCACAGTCTAGCGCTTTACCAAATGCGCCACAAAAGACAGCCTTTCTACCGATGGCAATTTGTTGTCTTTTATTTTTTATTCTTGGATTCTTTACGTGGGCAAATGGTGCATTAATTCCCTTTGTTAAATTAGCTTTCAGTCTGGATTCAGATTTACAAGCTTTCTTTGTTTTATTCGCTTCCTATATTGCCTATTTCTTTTTAGCCTTACCAAGTTCATGGATCATTAAGAAAACTGGCTTTGAAAATGGCTTAATTTTGAGTTTAATATTATTAGGAGTTGGATCTTTAATTTTTATCCCTGCAGCCCACCAAGGCAGTTATAACTTATTTTTATTGGGGATATTTGTTCAAGGTTCTGCAATGGCCTTAATGCAAACAGCTGTTAACCCATATTTGAGTATTATAGGCCCCATCGATAGCGCGGCACAACGTATTGCCATAGCGGGCGTTTTCAACAAAAGTGCGGGCATTATTGTGCCATTTATTCTAGGAGGTATCTTATTAAAAGGTTCGGCTGAAATATCAGAGAAATTACAAAGTCTTCCTCCAGGTCCAGAGCACGATGCTCTAATGAACTCGCTATTGAGTAGAGTAGATACTCTGTATATTATTTTGGCTGTAGTAGTTTGTCTGTTTGGTTTAGTAATCAAATTAGCCAAAATGCCTCCTGTAGATGTTGACCAAGAAGATGAAGACTCATTAGCAGCTCAAGGAAATGATAAGAAAACAAGTGTTTTTAATTTTCCTCATTTATTTTTAGGCTCATTAGCTATTTTCTTTACGGTAGCTGTGGAAGTAATGGCAGGAGATATTATTGGTACATATGGTCATCAATTAAGTTTACCTGAATTCTTTGTAAAATATGGTACTGCATTTACATTGTCTTGCATGTTGGTAGGCTATTTTATAGGAATTATCGCCATCCCTAAATATGTAACCCAGCAATACGCTTTACGTATATGTACATTTGTAGGTATCGCTCTTACTGTAACTTCGGTATTTACATCAGGATTAACATCCTACATATCATTAGCCATGTTGGGTATTGCGAATGCATTATTATGGCCTGCTATTTTTCCCCTGGGCATCAAAGGTTTAGGTAAATTTACAAAAACAGGTTCTGCTATAATGATTATGGGTATTGCCGGAGGCGCCGTATGGCCTTTAGTTTATGGTTTCTTAAAAGATACTGTAGGAATGAACTTTCAATATGCCTTCTTATTAGCTATGGTTCCTGCATATTTATACATCTTGTATTTTGCGACTTGGGGTCATAAAGTAGGTAAAAAAGCTTAATAGCAAATTAAATATAAACAGAAAGCCTTAGAAATAACTTCTAAGGCTTTTTTATTGAAATGAATAAATATTCAACGGAGTAATACAATGCGTTAACCTTCTATCCCACTTTTCCACGTCTGAAATTCGTTGTACAGGCTCAAAAAAACTAAGACCATAGGATTTGATATCAGTCCTACATTTACTCAAAAACCGATCGTAAAAACCTTTTCCATATCCTACACGATTACCTTTTATATCGATGACAAGTAAAGGCACAAATGCCAAATCAATTAATATTTCGTCCACTAATTCTCCCTTTACAGGTTCTAAAATACCATATGCATTCTCTATCAGCTCTGTCTTATCATTTAGAATATAATTTTGCATAGAACCATTTGTAAAGTCTGATTTTGAAATAACAAGTTGAATATGTGGATGGAATTCGCGTAGCCACTTAATCAATCGGATCGTATCAGGCTCATTGAATTTTTCTAAGGTCAAATACACATGTACATACGTATATTTCTCCCAGTCTAACATTCGCAACTTCTCAAATAGCTGATCATTTAAAGTAGCTTGATCTTGAATACTAAGATTGTTTCGACGTTTTTTATACTCTTTACGTAACTCGGATTTGGTCATAATTAAAGGTATTAAATAAAAAACGGCCTTGTAGCTGGAGTACTAACAAGACCGAAATAATCAACCTAAACCTAATTTCTTATATGTATTATTTTACACGCTCGATGTAATCACCAGTCGTAGTGTCTACTTTTACCTTATCTCCTTGATTGATGAATAAAGGAACATTGATTTCGACACCTGTTTCAACAGTTGCTTTTTTCAATGCGTTAGTAGATGTATCACCTTTCACCGCTGGCTCTGTATACGTAATCTCTAATTCAACACTTTTAGGAGCTTGGGCCATTATAGGTTCCTCACTTTCAAAAGCTACGATTACGTTCATACCCTCTTTCAAAAATCGTGCCGAACTTCCGAATAAAAATTTAGGAATATTGAATTGTTCGTAAGTAGCATTATCCATCACTACAAAAAATTCGCCATCCTCATATAGATACTGATAATCATTAGTCTCTACACGAGCAATTTCTACCGCCTCGTCTACACGAAATCTATATTCAACTAATTTTCCAGTTTTAACGTTACGCATTCTGGCTTGATAAAAAGCACGTAAGTTTCCTGGTGTACGGTGTATATATTCTTCAACAGTTACTAATTCACCATTGAAACGTAAAACATTTCCTGATTTTACTTCTGAAGCTTTAGCCATTTGATTTATATTATTGTTAATAAATTACAAATGCAAAAATAGAAAAAACTATGCGCTTATAAAAACGATTGGCTTACTTATAGGAAGTAATGGAGAATTTTTCATCACAAAAGCTATATTCCTTCTCCTGATTGGATCCAATGATCAACAATCTGTCGGTTGAAGAAGTAGCCTTCACGAGATTCAAATACCAATCTTCGCCGGAGGTATCCAAATTGGATGTAGGTTCATCCAAAAATAATATCTTCGAGTCACTACAACAGGCTATTGCTAATTTAACACGTTGTTTCATGCCCGAAGAAAAGAATTTAAGCCCTTTATTAGCAGACTTTTCCATGCCCAACAGATTAACGATGGATTTAGCATCGTAACCGGATAGATAATTTTTGAATTTGAAATGGAAATCCAACAATTCATTCAAGGTGAACTCTTCTATAAGCTCGATATAAGGTGCTGCTATAGACACGTATGAATAAACAGTATCTACCTCGATAGAAGAAGATTCAACAGTATATTCAAGTTTTCCTTCACTAGGCGTAAGCTGCCCAGTCAATACTTTGATAAGCGTTGATTTACCCGAACCATTAGGTCCAAGGATGGCATAAGATTGTGATGAGGAGAAGGTATAATCTATACCTCTGAAAATCCATTCTTGATTAAACCTTCTCCCTAGATTTTGTAAAGTTATCTTCAATAATCTTTCTTTTAATTGATTAAACTCCAGTTTTACCTGTGTTGAATCCTCGAACCACACCTCGATTCGAGCTGCGAACAAATCCTAAGATTTCATCTCTAATTTCGGTCGCCTCAAATTCAGCTTCTACAATATCTAATGCTTTAGATAAATTTCTATGCTGAACAAAAAGTACACGATAGATATTTTGAATCTCAGAAATCTGATCCGAAGTATATCCTCTACGACGAAGTCCTACAGAATTGATACCCGCATAAGAGATAGGTTCACGTGCTGCTTTAATAAATGGAGGAACATCTTTACGAACTAAAGTACCACCAGTCACAAACGAATGGGAACCAATTTTACAAAACTGATGCACCGCAACTAGTCCAGCTAATACCACGTGATCACCAACAGTGATATGTCCCGCAAGAGTACTTGAATTTGAAAAAATACAGTTATCTCCCACAATACAATCATGTGCAATGTGGCTATAAGCTTGTATAAGACAATTTTTTCCGATTACAGTTTTATATCTGTCTTTTGTGCCTCTATTGATAGTGACACATTCACGTATTGTTGTATTATCACCGATTTCGGCAGTAGTGATTTCACCTTCGAACTTCAAATCTTGAGGTTCTCCTGAGATTACAGCGCCAGGGAAGATACGGCAATTCTTCCCGATTCGAGCCCCGTCCATAATGGTCACATTAGACCCTATCCACGTACCCTCGCCAATTACAACATCCCTATGTATCGTGCTAAATGGCTCAATCACGACATTTTCAGCAATCTTTGCTTCAGGATGTATATACGATAAAGGTTGTATCATTATATTTTGATTATTTCACTTTTACTATTTGAGCCATTAATTCGGCTTCGCTCACTATTTTCTCCCCTACCATGCCTACACCTTTCATACGAGCAATGCCTCTACGAATTGGCTCTAACAATTCGCAACTGAATATAATGGTATCTCCTGGATGCACTTGATTCTTGAATCTTGCATTTTCAATCTTCAAGAACAGTGTCAACCAGTTTTCAGGATCTGGAACAGTATTCAAGACCAAAATACCCCCAGTCTGTGCCATCGCTTCAATTTGCAAAACCCCAGGGAATACTGGAGCTCCTGGAAAATGCCCCATGAACAAATCTTCGTTCATTGTCACATTCTTCAATCCCACTACATGAGTCTCTGACAATTCGAGAATCTTATCTATCATCAAGAATGGTTGACGATGTGGAAGGATTTTCATGATTTGTACGGTATCGTATACTGGCTTAGCATGAATATCGTACGTATTTATTTTTTTCTTGTTTTTGTCTCTTTTGATTTGATTTTTAATGCGTTTAGCAAAAGCTACATTGGCTGCATGACCCGGTCTTGCTGCCATAATATGTCCTTTCACAGGACGACCAACTAACGCTAAATCACCAATCATATCCAACAGCTTGTGACGCGCTGGTTCATTTTGATATCTTAACTGAATATTATCCAAGATACCTTCATCTGCTACAGTTACACGTTTGTTAAATAGAGTTTGAAGTTTATCCAACTCTTCTGTCGAAACTTCTCTGTCTACTATAACGATAGCATTGGATAAATCGCCACCTTTAATTAGATTATTGTTAACAAGTGCCTCTAGTTCATGTAAAAAACAGAAGGTACGTGAAGATGAAATTTCTTTTTCAAAATCATCAATTGAGCTGATAGACGCATGTTGACTTCCTAAAACTGGGGAATTAAAGTCAATCATGCAAGTTAAACGGTAGCCATCTAAAGGCATACCTACGATTTCAACTTTGCGGTCAGGCTCCGAATAGTGGATATTTTCTTTTATTTCGTAAAAATCTCTATCGGCTTCTTGATCAACAAATCCGACTTGAGTTAATTTTTCGATAAAAATGCTTGAGCTACCATCTAAAATCGGAACTTCTGGACCATCTAGATCAATCAATACATTATCTACTTGAAGACCTACTAAAGCGGCCATCAAATGTTCGATTGTACTTACTGATGCTCCATTTTCAGAAATAGTAGTACCTCTTGATGTATCTGAAACGTTATCCGCGTCCACAGATACTATAGGCTGATTTTCCAAATCAACTCTTCTAAATTTGAACCAATGATTCTCAGGAGCTGGTCTTAAGGTTAAAGTAACGGATTTACCAGTATGTAAACCTATTCCAGAAATTGTAACCTCAGATTTTATTGTCCTTTGCTTTGTGTTCATTTCATCCATTTTATGGTAAATAGTTTTATTTGTCTTTCAAAAGTTTTTCTAATTCAGCGATACGTTTTTCCAATTCTGGCAATCGAGTATAAACTACTTGCGATCGCAATTGGCTAGTATACGGTGCAAATGGAGTTCCTCCCCATTTTTTAAATGGTTCGGTAATACTACGGTTAATACCAGATTGTGCCTGTACTTGGGTACCATCAGCAATATTGATATGACCAACTACCCCAACTTGTCCTCCTAACACCACTTGCTTACCTACTTTTGCGCTACCAGAAACTCCTGTTTGCGCGGCAATAACTGTATTTGAGCCAATCTCTACATTATGGGCAATTTGAATCAAATTATCCAATTTCACACCTTGATGAATGATTGTAGATCCTAACGTAGCTCTATCAATTACCGTATTAGCTCCTATTTCTATATTGTCTTCCAATACCACATTACCGATTTGAGGTATTTTCTCGTATGAACCATCTGCTTGAGGTGCAAATCCAAACCCATCACTGCCTATTACGGATCCAGAATGGATGGTAACATTGGAACCTATTACACAATCGTAATAAACAGTTACACCTGGAAACAAAATGGAGTTATCTCCGATTGTAACATTGTCTCCAATATATACACGCGGGTAAATCTTTACGTTATTACCTATTTTTACATCTCTACTGATGTACGAAAAGGCGCCAATATAGCCCCCATCACCGATCTGTGCTGTCTCGTGTACGAAAGCTTGATCTTCACGACCTGCACGCTCTACACGCAAGGCATGATAAATTTTCAATAATTCTGAAAAAGAGGTATAAGCATCTTCTACACGAATTAAAGTGCTTTTAACAGGCTTTTGTAATACTAAATCTTGATTTACTATTACAATACTTGATTCTGTTTCGTATAAATAATGCTCATATTTGCGATTTGACAAAAAAGACAATGCGCCTTCAAAACCCTCTTCAATTTTGGCTAATTGTGATACCAAAGCTTCTGGATTTCCCTCTACTGTCCCATTTAATAATGTCGCTATTTGCTCCGCTGTAAACTGCATGTACTACAAATGTATCTTTTTTTCCTGAAAATAATTTAATCTTTTGGGCTCTCTTCCAACTCAACAAAGCCAATTTCTTTGGGATATGTCAAGGCATACTTCACCACTTTTTTAGATAAAGCTTCTAAATTGGATAAATCAGATGCTTCTGCAATATCCACTAATTGCCCTTTGTTATTTACGATACGAATAGGTTCCTTTTCAGCGCTATAAGCCGAATTGTGTATGACCTGTTCATAAATAAAGTATTCTAATTCTCTTTCGCTTAACCCAAAATAAGCTTTAGTTTTATTTTTATACACTTCGATTTCTTCTTCAGCAAAAGGATTAGATCTTAGTTCTGTACGGAATAAGTCTCGACGTAATATTTTTTGACAAAGTGTACTCAGTATGAAATCATCATGATCTACCCAACATTTCAATGCTGAAAGTATATCAGTATCATCCAATTTGGTAAACCAATTCAAATGTATTTCATCCGATATAAAATTTGTCGCATTGATTCTATTTTTCAAAAAGTGCTGCAAGGCTGGTGTTGCAAAAAGCTCAACTCCTTGATTACTTATTTCCTTCGCTCTTTTTAGTGCTTTTATCAGCATTTGCTCTGCTCCAATAACTGTTTTGTGGAGATAAACCTGCCAATACATTAACCGGCGAGCAATCAAAAATTTCTCTACCGAATAAATCCCCTTCGATTCGACGACCAACTCATCATTAACAACAGTTAGCATCTTGATGATACGATCAAACGAAATGACACCTTCAGAGACACCTGTAAAAAAACTATCTCTATTTAAATAGTCCATTCGATCAGTATCCAATTGCCCGGAGACTAATTGATGTAAAAATCGCCTTGAGTAATTGTCATTGAAAATTGTAATAGCTAAAGATAAATGACCTTTAAATTCTTCATTCAAGCGATCCATCAACATGGATGAAATTACTTCGTGAGACACGCCTTCAATCAAAGTATGCTCTAAGGAGTGACTAAATGGGCCATGGCCTATATCGTGCAGCAAAATAGCAACTAATACCGCCTCCTCCTCTTCTTCGGATATCAACACATCTTTACTGCGCAACGTATCAATAGCCAACTGCATCAAATGCATTGCTCCTATGACATGCTGAAAACGCGTATGCAAAGCACCTGGATAGACCATGTGCGTCATACTCACTTGCTTGATATATCGTAAACGTTGGAAATAAGGATGCTGAATCAGATCAAAAATAAAACCTGACGGTATTGAAACAAAACCGTATACGGGGTCATTAATGATTTTTTTCTTATTCAACAGTCTTTTACCTTATGAAGTTTGTTATCTTTATACTTATGCTACGGTTTTTCCAAAGAACACCTAATCTAAGTTAAATGCAAAGATATTAAGATTACAGTTAATTAATGTTAAAAAAAGGTAGTTATTTGGAATATAAGTACAATTCTAACTATTATACATATTAATTGCGTGAGCAAAGTAGTCAATTATACTCTTTTGATTGACGATTTTGTTCTTTTCAAATTAGCGTATTCAAAATGGCAAAAACACATATATTGTGGGCAGACGATGAAATTGAATTTCTCAAACCCCACATTCTACTTCTAGAAGACAAAGGATATAAGGTAAAAACAGTGAACAACGGAACAGATGCTGTAGAAGCATTCCGCAACGAACCTTTTGATTTAGTTTTCTTGGATGAAAATATGCCAGGACTTACTGGATTAGAAACATTAAGCATTCTTAAATCTATTAATCCCACTATTCCGAACGTTTTAGTCACCAAAAATGAGGAAGAACACCTCATGGAAGAAGCAATCGGCGCTAAGATTGATGATTATCTTATAAAACCCGTAAACCCAAAACAAATCCTTATAACAATCAAGAAATTCACTGAGAACAAACGTATTGTGAATGAAAAAACATCAATGGCTTATCAACAAGAGTTTCAAAATTTAGGTTTATTGATCAATGATGGGTTGGATTACAAAGGCTGGGTAGAAGCCTACAAAAAGCTTATTTATTGGGAACTTTCGTTAGAAAAGCTTGAAGACGACAGCATGCATGAGATTCTTCAGACTCAGAAAGCAGAGGCCAATAATATATTCTTTAAATACATCGAAAAGAACTATATCAACTGGATGAAAAATCCAGAGGAAGGCCCTATTCTTTCACATCAATTGTTCCGCAAAAAAGTCCTTCCAACATTAAATGAGGAAAGACCTACTTTCTTCTTTTTAATAGACAATTTGCGATATGACCAATGGAAGCAAATCAATGATGTGATAACAGATTATTTCCGTCTTGAAGAAGAAGATAATTATTACAGCATTCTACCTACGGCAACACAATATGCGCGCAACTCTATCTTTAGCGGACTTACGCCCTTAGAAATGTCCAAAAGATTTCCAGATTTATGGCAGAATGATGAAGATGAAGGTGGCAAGAACTTAAACGAAGACAAATTTTTAGCCGATCAATTAAGAAGGTTGTACCGAAAAGAAATCAAGCACAGCTACACCAAAGTTTTGACTTTAGAACAAGGACGGGATGTAGTAGACAATTTGAGCAATTTGATGAATAATAATCTCAATGTCTTGGTATATAATTTCGTCGATATGTTGTCACATGCACGCACAGATATGGCCATGATACGAGAATTAGCAAATGATGAGGCGGCTTATCGTTCATTGACGCTCTCTTGGTTCGAACATTCTCCATTATTAGATGCTTTGAAATGGCTTTCGCAAAAGAACGTGCGGATAGTAATAACAACGGATCATGGAACAATACGTGTCAAGAAACCAAGTAAAGTAGTTGGCTATAAAAACACAAATACCAATCTACGGTATAAACAAGGTAAGAACCTAAACTATATCGGTAAAGATGTTTTTACAGTAAAAAATCCTTTGGAAGCACAACTTCCTTTGTTGCATATGAGTTCAATTTACTTGTTTGCAAAAGATGATGTGTATTTTGTCTACCCTAATAATTACAATCAGTTTGTCAATTATTTTTTAGGAACATTTCAGCACGGAGGTATTTCACTCGAAGAAATGATTATTCCTTATGCCACTTACATTCCAAAATCATAATTTTGCAACATGAAAATAGAGGTAAAAGATTTAGGTGAATTAAAAGAAGCAGCTCAACAGGTAGTTAAAACATTTTCGGATGATCGCATATTTCTTTTTTACGGAAATATGGGTGCAGGAAAAACAACATTTATCAATGAGCTTTGTCTTGCTTTAGGTGTCACCGAACATACTTCTAGCCCAACATTTTCTATTGTAAACGAATATAGTATACCTCAAGGCAGTATTTATCACTTTGATTTTTATAGGTTAAAGAATGAAATGGAAGCCCTTGATATGGGCTACGAAGAATATTTTTATTCAGGAGATTACTGTTTTGTAGAATGGTCTGAAAAAATCCCTAATCTAATACCGCTTCATTATGTTAAAATCGCAATTGAGGTATTGGAAAACCAACATCGACTTATTACCATCGAAAAAAAATAATTTTTTTTTCGAACTCATGCAACCTTTCTACAAATCCTTGCGTCTTCCTATTAAACTAACATCAATTGGAGAATATTAACTTAAATAGAATATGGCAAGGCTGTCAGGCGCAGGATAAAAAATCGCAAGCGCAACTTTATTCTATTTTCTCCAAAAAGATGTTTGTGGTGTGTATGCGCTATGCGCAGACAACGCTAGAAGCGGAAGACATTCTTCAAAATGGATTCATAAAAGTCTTTACTAAGCATCATTTATTTGATGGCAAAGGATCATTGGAAGGTTGGATAAAACGTATCATGGTCAATACAGCTATAGAAAGCTATCGTCAGAGCAAAGAGAAATATACGGACAGCATCGGCGAGCAACATGAAAACACGATTCATAGTCACTTGACAAGTGACACCAGTTCATACCAGGACTTATTGAAACTCATAAAAGAATTACCGCTTGGATACAGAACTGTTTTCAACTTGTATGCTATTGAAGGTTACAGTCACAAAGAAATAGCAGAGATGTTGGGCATCTCGGAAGGGAATTCGAAATCTCAACTTTCTCGAGCAAGACAGGCATTACAACAAAAATTGATAAAAGAAAACACTATATAATATGGAGTCACAAGATTTAGATAAATTATTCCGAGATGCTTTCGAGCAAGCGGAAGAGACACCAAATAACCGTGTTTGGGAAGGCATCGAACAAGAGCTGGCAAAAGAAAAAAAGGTAGTTCCTTTTTACATCAAATATAGAGCGCAACTTTCTATAGCAGCGACATTGCTTTTGTTTTTCGGAATAGGGTTGACTTTCTATAAAAAGCCTCTTCCTTCTGGGAAAGAAAAAATTGAAGAGGTGTTGACTGCTATTGAAAATAATAATGAACCTTCTAAAAGCGAAGAAATTAATGCTCAAGAGAAACCTGAGGTTGTAGAATCTATCCAAGAAAGTTCAAACTATTCTCCAAAAAGATCGGTAGCGAAAAATATGGAAGAAAAGCTTCCCGTTAAAGAAGAACTTGCAGCAATTAACCATTTTGAACGCTATGCTACCGAGGAGGCTAAAGAAAATTTGCAAACAGATCATTTATTAGCAACCCTAGAAGCGGATATCGTGGTAAAACCAAATTATACAGAAGAAGTAAAAATAATTGAGCACTTAATTGAAACACCAAATTCATATACTTTCGCTGCACCAAAAGAAGAAACAAAATCTTCTATTGTCACCAAAGTATTAAATGGAATAACCAAGAATATTTTAACAAAAAGCATCGATATCCAAGATAATAAAGAAATCGAATTTAGAAACGACGAAGAAGGATCCATAACACTCAATATATTCAATTCATTAGCAAAAAAATAACCTAATATATATAATCATGAAAAAGATCTACAACATAACGAGTACCTTACTTATTTTATTCAGTATTGTTAATATTGCCGTCGCACAAAGCTATACTTCCACTGTAACAACCATCACTTCACAGGATTTAACTGTTGTCAAAAAGAAAACTGATATAGAAATTTCTATTGGTGCAAAAGATGGCGATGAAACCACAAAATATCCTCGTGCCTTTGGTGGAATTACCTTTTCAAGAATAGATTGGGGATTCTCCAGAATCATGGATGACGGAGCATTTACTTTATCAGAAGATAATCAATTCTTGAAATATAAAAAAGCATCAAATTTTGGTTTTGATGTAGCGCAATTCGGGCTTCGTGCAAGCGACAATTTCAAAACTTATATTTCAGCTGGTTTTGAATGGAATTATTTACGATTAGAGAAAAATATCTTGCTGAATGAAAATACCTCTCCAATTTCTTATGAAGACGGGGATGTGGAATATAAAAAGAATGTTTTTACCACAACTTACTTCCGCATGCCTTTAACTTTCGAATGGAGAAGTGACAAAAACAGGAAAGGAGAACGTGTAAAAGTGGCTTTTGGTGCGATGACAGGTGTCTTATTAAAAGGTACACAACGTTTGAAAAGCAAAGAAAATGGTAAACAAAAATTCAAAGATAATTACAGTTTAGCTTCATTCCAATACGGACCTTTCATTAGATTAGGTTACGATGATTTCGGAATCTTCGCAAAATATTATGTAAATGATTTCTTTGAAAAAAGTCCAGCGCAGAAAAACCTTAACAATTTAGCATTTGGTATTAGTTTAGGATTTTAATCCAAATAATTCATTTATAAAACCTATTTTTATGCCGAAAGAAATTTTCGGCATTTTTATTTTATGGCTACTTCATCTTGTCAATATATTCCTACGGATACTCAAAAATTGGGCGTTGCTGCAATTCACGGAGAAAATCTTACTTCGATTTTTACTGGAAAAGAAGATGTAACAGCTGTTGACAATGTATCCTTTGACATTGAAGCAAATAAAATTACAGCTATTATTGGAGAATCAGGTAGTGGCAAAAGTACACTCCTCAAGCTTATTTATGGACTGTTGGAACCTAATGAAGGAGAAGTGCGCTATAAAGGTTGGCTGGTTCCTACACGCAAAGACAAATTGATTCCAGGTCACGATGCCATGAAAATGGTTTCTCAAGGATTTGATGACCTTAATTTATATGCTAAAGTCTGGGATAACATTGCGTCCCAACTTCCAAATACCAATTTGGATTATAAACAAAGTCGCACTGCCGAAATCTTAAAGAAACTACGTATTGATCATTTAGCTCAACATAGAGTTGCTGATTTGAGTGGTGGAGAACGTCAGCGAGTAGCTATTGCCCGTGCTTTAATCAATGACCCAGAAGTGCTGCTTATGGACGAGCCATTCAATCAAGTGGATGCCGCATTTCGCGATGGCTTACAACAGGACATCAAGCAAATTGTAATGGAAACCCGATTGACTGTTATTTTGGTCTCTCATGATCCTGCAGAAGTCCTTGCAATGGCGGATGCATTAATCGTTATGCGCAATGGTAAAATTGTCGATGCTGGAAACCCAAAAGACTTATATTTTCGACCTAAACATCACTATACTGCGATTTTATTAGCAAAAAGCAATATTCTTTCTCCCGAACAAGCTTTAATACTGAATATTCAGCAAGAAGACTCTGTTGCTATACATCAGGAGTGGATCAATGTAAAAGAAAATCGGAATTCAACCTTCAAAATCTTAGACATCAAATTTAGAGGGTTTTATAGTGAGTATGTTTTAGGAAATAAAGAAATTAGCTTACACGCTATAGTTAAAACAGAAACTCCTCTTCCTATAGGAACAGGAGTTGATATAGATATTCTAAATTTTATTTCTTTTCCAGTTCAGCTTTAATAAGCTCTACCATTTTTGAGAATTCTTCATCTTCGAATCCAATGGATTGATAGATAATCTTTCCGGATCTATCCAATACAACATTTCGAGGAATAGATTGCTCTGCAAAAAGACCGAACACTTCACGTTTTAAGTCTGGAAACACAGGAAATGTATATTTATTTTCATCAATAAAAGGATCAATTTTTTCCCATCCTTCTTCTCGTGCTAATACAAAAACGGCTAAGTCTTTATTGGATTTTAAATCATCCCAAATTTCCTTTTGTAACCTTGGTAATTCTTTCCTACACGGAGGACACCATGTCGCGAAGAAATTCAACAAAACAACTTTACCTTTCAGGCTTTCAGAACTAATTAGTTGATTATTTTTAGCTTTAACTTCAAATTTTGGAGTTTGTTCCCCTAAATTAACTTTCCACTCTTGAGCTTTTGTTGTTATAAACGAACATACAATTAACCCAATAATCCATAATAGTTTTTTCATAGTTTAACATTTTCTAACCATTCAAGCATATTTTCAAACCAATCCAATGGTTCTTGCTTGTTATTCATTCCAAAACCATGCCCACCTTTCTCATATACAAATAAATAATTAGGAATTTTATACTTATTTAGCTCATTCTGATAGCGAAGGCTGTTTTCAATAGGCACTGCTTTGTCGTCTTTTGCATGGATTAAATATGCCGGCGGAGTCTTTTTATTAATATTCTTTTCATTAGAAAAACGAATCACATCTTCAGGCTGAAAATCTGGCCCTATCAAATTTGTTTTGGAGCCATTATGGGTAACACCATCTTCCATAGAAATTACAGGGTACACCAACACCGAAAAATCAGGTCTTAAATCTTTTGAAGACAAATTCTGATGGTTATAATCAGAGGCAAAGTGTGTAGACAATGTTGAAGCTAAATGCCCACCTGCAGAGAACCCTAATACGCCAAATTTAGGCTTCTTAATTTTTAATCCCTTCACATATTCTTTGACAACAATCAAAGCTCGCTGAGCATCTTCAATGGGCGCAATACGCTTATCGATTTGTTGTTTTGAAGTTGGTAATCGATATTTAAGCACAAAAGCACAATACCCTTGCTCATTTAATCGTTTGGCAACTTGATGCCCTTCATGATCCATAGCATGATGGGTATATCCTCCTCCCGGAAGGATTAAGAATATTTTAGAATGTTTGATTTCTTGCGGGATGTAACTATACAGCTCAGGGGTATTTTTCTCAATATTGGCCGTGTCTTTTAGGTTAGGAATAACTGAATACAAGGCTATTTTATCCTGTGCCTGCAAAAATCCATACAATAATGTCATGATTAAGGTAAGATGTAATTTCATAGGTTTATTGATTAGCGACTATCATCAAAGATAAATCTTTATAAGCTATATTGAATCGATCAGCAATATCTTTGTTTGTCAAACTTCCTTGATAAAGATAAACCGCATTTCTGATCCCAGCATGACTCCATATCAAACTGCTGAAACTTCCGCATTCACCGATTTGTAATAAAATTGGCGTAAAAATGTTTGTCAAAGCATATGTGGCTGTACGGGCAACACGAGAAGCAATATTAGGTACACAATAATGAATCACATCATATTTCCTAAAAACAGGTTTATCATGGGACGTGATTTCTGAAGTTTCAAAACAACCACCTTGATCAATTGACACATCAATGATAACAGAATTTGGCTTCATTTCCGAAACAGTTTCTTCGGAGATAAGGCATGCAGAACGACCATTCTTTGCTCTTAAGGCACCAATTACGACATCACAAGATTTTATTGCTTTGTTCAAAATGAGAGGTTGTATGACAGATGTATACACGCGTGAACCTATATTGTTCTGCAACCTTCGAAGTCTATATACCGAACTATCAAATACTTTAACCTCCGCCCCTAATGCTATTGCAGTTCGAGCTGCAAACTCACCTACCGTCCCCGCTCCAATGATGACTATTTCAGTAGGAGGAACACCAGTAATACCACCTAGCATTAACCCTTTGCCATCAAAAATATTAGAGAGATATTCGGCCGCGATTAAAATAGAGGTTGCTCCTACAATTTCACTCATCGCTCGGACTACTGTCAAATGGCCGCCTTCATCTTGTAAATATTCATAAGATAATGCGGTGATTTGTTTTTTCATCAATGCCTGCAGCACTTCCTTTTCCAATAAGCTAGGTTGCTGGGATGACATTAAAATCTGCTTATTACGCATCATTCGAACCTCTTCAACCGTAGGTCCTGCTATTTTAATAACGATATCAGCATTATAAATCTGAGTGGAATCATAGACAATCTGAGCCCCTTGTTCGCTGTAATGGTGATCTAAAAAATTAGAACAATCTCCCGCCCCAGATTCAATAATTACCCGATGACCATATTCGACTAGCAAGGCTACTGACAATGGTGTCAATGCAATACGCTTTTCTTGAAAAACCGTTTCCTTGGGAATACCAATAACTAATTCTCTTTTAGTCTTATTATTAGATTTTAATAATTCTTGAGTTTGTCCCAACACACTTTCTTCGATTTTTGCCATATCTTCATTTTTCCTCTAATTTGCCTATTAATTATAAAAAGAATATATAGTTATATTCCAAATTTTAATAGCTTTGCACTATACAAGCGCACGAATTATAAATGAAATTCTTTAAAGTTATTAACCATGTCCAGATATTACCACGTTGGGTAATATTCTTTCTAGACCTAACGGCTGCAATTTTTGCTTTTTTGATTGCTTATTTTTTGTATCAAGATACTAAAAATATAATCTTCAATCCAAATGATTTTGCCTCCGAATTTCTATTGTGTCTAGGAGCGACTGTGATCTCTTTTGTCGTTTTTAAATTATATTCTGGTATTGTAAGGTATACAAGTTCTACTGACTCTATACGTATTCTATCTTGTAATTTACTAACTGTAATTATTTTATTTGGCGCTAAACTTTTCGTGTTGGCTATCCGTGCACCACACATAATAGACAGTTCATTAATAATTATATACAGTTTATTACTTTTTGTAGGATTGGTTATATATAGAACGTCAATTAAAGTTTTCTTCCAATATTCTCGAACAGCAAAGAAAATTAAGAAGAATGTGATCATTTTTGGCGCTGGTGAATTAGGTATTGCAGTAAAAAGAACTTTTGACCATGATTTAACCACAAATAAAATCATTGTAGGGTTTTTAGACGATAATCCTTCCAAAGTAGGTAAGTCCATTGATGGTGTAAGAATTTACAAATCTGATAATCTAACAACTGTAATCAACAAGTTGGCTGTTGACGAGTTAATTATTGCTACTCCATCTCTTGTTTCCGAAAAGAAATCTCAAATAATAGAATTATGTCTTGAAAATAATATATCGGTATTAACTCTACCTCCTGCGAAACAAATAATGAATGGAGATTTGTCAGTAAACCATATCAAAAATGTCAAGATTGAGGATTTATTAGAACGCGCACCTATTAAAATCGATAATGAATCGATCTTAGAACAATTGAAAGGAAAGCGTGTATTAGTAACTGGAGCTGCAGGATCGATTGGTAGTGAAATTGCTGCTCAAATCAGTAAATACGATCCCCAAGTCATAATCTTATGTGATCAAGCGGAAACTCCATTACACAATCTTCAACTTGATTTACAAGAGAAATTTAAAGATCAAATTTACCATACATTCATTGCTGACGTAAAAAATTACGAACGTATGCGTTATTTATTTGAGGAATTCAAACCTCAAATTGTATATCACGCAGCAGCATATAAGCATGTACCTATGGTAGAGAATCACCCAATTGAAGGAGTGCGCACCAACGTATTGGGTACTATAAATTTGGCTAATCTTGCTGTTGAATTCAAAGCAAGAAAATTTGTATTTGTTTCTACGGACAAAGCGGTAAATCCTACCAATGTGATGGGGGCAACAAAACGTATCGGTGAAATTTATGTTCAGGCGTTGAATAATAAATTGGAACAAGATAATGTAGAAAAACGAACAAGATTCATTACTACACGTTTTGGAAACGTATTAGGATCCAACGGATCTGTAATTCCAAGATTTAGAGAACAAATTGAAAAAGGAGGTCCAGTAACTGTTACACACCCAGAGATCACACGTTATTTCATGACAATCCCTGAAGCTTGTCAATTGGTGATCGAAGCAGGTAATATGGGTCAAGGCGGCGAAATTTTCGTATTTGACATGGGTAAATCTGTAAAGATCGTAGATTTAGCTAAAAAAATGATCAAACTTTCTGGTTTTGAGCCCAACAAAGACATTGAAATAAGATTCACAGGTTTACGTCCAGGCGAAAAGTTATACGAAGAATTATTGAATGACTTAGAGAACACCATGCCTACGCACCATGAGAAAATCATGATTGCTAAAGTAAGAGAAAATTGCTTTGAAGATGTTAAAGCTCAAATTGATTTATTGTTTGACATTGTCAAAACTCAACATCAATTTAATATTGTAAAACAAATGAAAGCGATTGTGCCTGAATTCAAAAGTCAAAATTCTGAATATGAGACGTTAGATCATCCTAGCATCACCATTACGAAAGAATAATCTATTTAGCATTTTCTAGCTTTTAGTATTGGAATTTTTCAATAAAAGTGTATTTTTGCGTTCCATAGTATATTTAATATAAACTAATGTCAACAAATCTTAATTCTACAGATCAAAAAGGATCTTTCTTTCAAGACAATCAAAAGAGCCTAATTTTTATTTTGGGTGCTATTGTCGTATTAATTCTTTTATATATTGGATACCAAAAATTGTACCTAGCACCTAGAGTTGAAACAGCTGCTGATGCTATGTATCAAGCCGAAGAATATGTATTAATCGATTCTTTACAAAAGAAAGCTATCGAAGGTGACGGCAATTTTGCTGGTCTAAAAGAAATCGCAGACGAATATTCGAATACACCATCAGCAAATATTGCATACGCTTATTTAGGTGGTTTATATCTACGTCAAGGTAATTTTCAAGAAGCTATCAATTATTTGAAAAAATATTCTGATACAGGAAGTGACATTGTAGATCCTTTGGTTGTAGGTTTGATTGGTGATGCATATTCAGATAGCCACGACTACAAAAATGCTGCAGACTATTACAGCAAAGCTGTTGGTAAATCTAAAAATTCTTACACTACTCCTCTTTTCCTTAAAAAATTAGGATTAGTTTACGAACAATTGAACGAATACAAAAAAGCAGAAGAGGCATATCAACAAATTAAAACGGATTATCCTCAAAGTAACGAAGCTTCGACTATTGATGGTCCTTTAGCTCGTGTACAAGCAAAACAATAATTGAATTAAGTTATCATTATATATTAAGGCTGCTATCAAGCAGCCTTTTTAGTTAAAAGAAGAAAATTATGGCAAGTTCGCTTAAAAATTTATCCGATTTCTCTCATATTCAAGTCCAAAGTGCAGCAGGGTTTAAATTTGCTATCGTAGTATCTCAATGGAATGCTCAAGTGACTGGAGCTTTATTGAACGGCGCTATTGAAAGCTTATTAAAAAATGGAGGAAAAGAAGAAGATATTGACATCATTGAAGTACCTGGAAGTTACGAATTGATCTCAGGAGCAGACATTGTATTACGCAATAAAGATTTTGATGCCGTAATATGTCTAGGCTGTGTCATCCAAGGAGAAACTAGACATTTCGATTTTATTTGCGATGCGGTGGCAAATGGAATAAGTAATGTGTCTATAAAATATAATAAGCCAGTTATCTTCGGTGTGCTTACGACAGACAATTTAGAGCAAGCAACAGATCGAGCGGGCGGCAAACACGGTAACAAAGGAGAAGAAGCTGCTGTTACAGCCATTCAAATGGCACACATCAGTAAAAAATATTAATAAAACAAAAACTGCCAGATTGTATCTGGCAGTTTTTGTTTTTATGGAATAACTATCCAAGACAGTGGACCAATTCTTTCTTTATCATCCACCACGGCTACTTTTATGTTTTGACCCGAAGCAACAGCTATTCCATTCTTTAAATCGAATCGTTTACTTTTCAAAGAGGGGATAGTACCATCTGTTGTATAATAAACAGGAAAATCACCATACTCTGCTTTTCCTCTTAAAATTCCATTTTCCATTTTGAGGCCGACGCGTGGCAATCTAAAACTAATGCTATCTGCAATAGAAGGAAGTTCCACAGTTCCTACACGATGGGCAAAAGAAATATAATCTTTATCGAATTTATTTTTATTGTATGTAGCTTCGCTTTCATATGCTCTACGAGGAGACCAAGCGCGCTCAGCTAACACATAAAATCTTGGAAAAGCCAAATAATCCAAATTCGCATCTCCTATTAATGTTTCCGCAAACACTCCTCCTTTTATTCCCAAAAAGTTTGATCTTCCTTTTTCTGTAATGCGTTCAAGTTTATTTATATATGACTTGTCCAGTTTTTCACCTCTATAATAGGTGTGAATATTTGCAAAATAATCTTCAGGGAAAAGTGAATAAGAATGATACAAATCGGCATAAGTAGCCCAATTAAGTCCTGGCTCCTCAAAAGTAGTATCCCACATCATATCAAAATAAGTATTGGAGGCACTAATTAATACGGTCGGGTAACCCGCATTAGCTAACCTGTAAACTAAATCGTCTTGGCCACCCCCAATGATATTGTTCCACACATCCAATTGCATATTTTGTTTATTAGGCATTTCCTCATTTGCCACCATGCCTGATCCCTTATTCACCATTCCGATTTCTTCCCATCCCGCTAGTTTTAATCCCTTATTAATACACAGATCATTTATTTTTGAAATATAATAGGTCCAAACATCATATACGCTTGCTAAACCTTCCTTTTGCATCAGTGCTTTAATTTTAGGTGATTTTTCCCAAACGCCCGGAGGAACTTCATCCCCTCCTAATGAAACTTTTTCGAAAGGCACTCCAGCCTCTGCATACATATTTTTAAACTCAGCCAACACTTTATCCAAAAATCGATAGACAGAAGGCAATGCTGGATTCAACACATTATCACCAAAATTCTGAGCAGTGTTATATTCCGAAACATCTTCAAAATCGTGCAATAGATATTCTTCAGCGGCCTGTTTATTCCCTGCTTTCATATACTTGTGATAACGAGATTCCATCGCCTTAATGGCAGCACGAGAATGTCCCGGTGTCTCAATTTCTGGTACTACTTGGATGTGTCTTTCTTGTGCGTATTTTAATATCTCGATAAAATCATCACGTGTCAAAAATCTTTTCGCTTGATCCACTCCAGAACCATAGGCAGGTTGCAAAGATTGCCCCAAATGATACAAAGGCGAACGAACCGCGCCAACTTCAGTTAACTCGGGTAATCCTGGGATTTCTATACGCCAGGCTTCGTCCTCTATAAAATGAAAATGCAACACATTTAACTTATTTTCAGCCATCAAATCAAGATACTTCAATACAACAGCTTTGTCACGATAATTGCGCGCGATATCCAACATAAAACCTCTATAGCCATAACGCGGCACGTCTCTCACCTCTACACAAGGCAAAGATCTCTTATTCTCTAATCCTTTATGAAGTGACTTGAGGCTTTGTAGCGCATAAAACAACCCAGTCGAAGTAGCATATTCTATCGTAATATTTTTCTTTGAAATAGTCAGATTATATGCTTCCTTGCTTAAGGAAGTATTTGGAATCAGTAAAATATCTGCTTCTTCTTTAGAAGAAATGGATTGGCTGACAAAAAGTCTATTTAGTTCCCTAGAAAAAACGATGTAATCTGATTCAATGCCATAAACATTTAGGATTCTATTGATATAAAATTTTCCGTCTAATCGTTTTAAATATTTTGGAGTAGGAAAAATCAAAAGTGGCTTAGCCGATTTATCAAAAGTTGAATTCTTAGCATATAATTTTTCTAAAAATGCTCTATTGTCCTCTTCTCTTAATTTAATAGGATCATAAGTGACATTATTCAACCCTACAAACGTTTTTTTATCAGCCTTATTGAGAAGATAAAATCCATTTGGTAAAGTTGACACTCCCGAAATAGGATATTTTGTGGTATAATCAATTTGAATAGAATCATTCTTTCTCAGATTCTTTGTAAAAGAAATTTTAAAAAGATTGCCACGTAGATCTTTAATAGCATAATCCGAAGTAGTGGCATCGAGGACTGGATACATAGAATTAAAAAACAAATCCCATTCAGATAATAAAAAATCTTTAGGACCATTATTTTTTATCACAAGTGACAATCCGAGATTATTCTTTCCATTATAAGAAGATGAAGGTTTCCAATGAAGGACTAAATCTAAATTATATCCCTGAGCAACAGTATCTTGCAAATTAACCAAACTCATGAGAAACAATAAAATAAGTGTAGTATGTTGGAACTTTATCATAATTAGAAGTGTATAAGCATACATATATAACAATTTTTTTTCACTTTTTTTTGTACGTCAAAAAATTAAAACTATATTTGCACACCGAAACAAATAACGGCCCGTTCGTCTAGGGGTTAGGACGCAAGATTTTCATTCTTGAAACAGGGGTTCGATTCCCCTACGGGCTACAAAAGCGACTTCAAAAGAGTCGCTTTTTTATTTGTGTGTGACACTTTAACATGCATATCAATAAAAAAGGTGGCAACAAATTGCTGTTACCACCTACTCCTCATATTTAAGTTATCTAAACCTATTTCTCTATAATACTAATGGCATATCCTCCGCCAGGAGCTACTTTTTGTTTGAATTTGGTCTTATTAGTCACTTGTAGCTTCTTGATAGTGTATGCCTGAGGATTTGTTTTATAATGTGCATCTGCGGCATCTGCATAGACAGTAGCTTCGTACTTCTTACCTGCAGGCAAGAAACTAAAATCTATCACCGAATTATGCCCAGCTTCTGCACTTACATTACCAACAAACCATTTATTTTCTCCTTTCGCCTTTCGAGCGATTGTAACATACTCTCCAGGGCTTGCCTCCAAATATTTACTATAATCCCAATCTATTGCCACATCTTTAATAAATTGAAAAGTATCTGGAAAGCGTTCATAATTTTCGGGCAAATCCGCAGCCATTTGCAAAGGACTATATATTACCACATACAATCCCAGTTGATTTGCAATAGTGGAATTAACATAAGAGCTATTACCTGGATTCACCTTTTTAAAATCCATTTCAAAAATCCCTGGCGTAAAGTCCATCGGACCACCAATCATTCTTGTAAAAGGAAGAATTGTCACATGAGGTGTTTTTGTGCCACCAAAAGCCTGATATTCCGTCCCACGTGCAGATTCATTCGCAATCAAATTTGGCCAAGTACGGCTAACTCCTGTCGGACGAACAGCCTCATGTGCATTTACCATTATTTTGTGATCAGCTGCTTTTTCTATTGCATATTGATAGTGATTGTTAACAAATTGACTGTAATGATAATTCCCTATCGGAACAATATCTCCCACGTATCCACTTTTCACCGCATCATAGCCAAATTCATTCATAAAACGATATGCCGTATCCAAATATCGTTCATAGTTGCGAATAGATCCTGATGTTTCGTGATGCATAATCATTTTTACACCGCACATTAGCATATTGTTGAATGCCCTGTACATCAAAATCAGGATAATGCGTAACAAAATCATACACATGATCCTTCGCATTACCAATCCAATCTTCCCAGCCTATGTTCCAACCTTCTACTAATATCGCGTCAAATCCATGTTTCGATGCAAAATCTATATATCTTTTTACGTTTTCATTCGAAGCGCCGTGACGACCATGTGGTTTTAGTTTAGAATAGTCCGTAGTGCCTATTTGAATCACGGGTAAATCGTAAGAATAAGACCAATAACTTTTACCTGTTGTCATTTCCCACCATACGCCTATATATTTTGTTGGTTTAATCCAGGATACATCTGCTATTTTGGATGGCTCATTCAAATTTAAAGTAATGCGTGAAGCCAAAATATCTGTTGCCTTTTCGCCTACTATTATTGTTCTCCATGGAGTATTAGAAGGCGCTTGCAATGAACCACGCGTGCCATTGGGCTCAGGTGTAAGTCACGAATGAAACACGAAATTCTGATCGTCCAAATTCAAGTGCATACAAGAATAATTAATCAAGGCTGCTTCATGAAGATTAATAAACAATCCATCGACTGTCTTCATTAGTAATGCTGTCTGTACACCTGTTAGAGAGAAAGGTGTTTGCGATAAATTAGAAGTGATAGCTCTTTTCAACTTACCCCGTATTTCAGAAAGCTTGGATTGTGTATATTCGTATTCCTGCGTATCATAATCACCAGGAATCCACCAAGCCGTATGGTCTCCAGTTAATGCAAATTCTGTTTTTTCATCTTTGATAACAAGATATTTCATTTCATTCTGAAGAGGAAATTCATAGCGGAAACCTAAACCATCATCAAACAGACGAAAACGCAAATTAACCTTTCGATTAGATCCAGATTGATTTAATTCTATAAAAAGCTCATTATACTGATTTTTTATTACACTCTCCTCGCCCCATACAGGTTTCCAAGTTTCATTAAAGCTGCTCTTACTAGATTTTATGAGTGTAAAATTATCATATAAGGAATTAGTATGGTAAGTAAGTGTCGCATAATCACTATCCTCTATAACTTTCTTTTTGAGATTAGTAGTTAGCTCCAACCCTAATTTACTTGGTTTGATAACCTCTTTACCCTTATACGATAATTGATAAATTGGTGTCCCCTGCTCATTGAGGTTAAATTCTAATTTAAAATTTCCTGAAGGTGAGAGCAATTCCTGAGCCTTTACACAAAAAACGCAAAGCAAAATGCTCAAAGTAATTAAGAGTCTTTTCATTCCTTAAAATAAGTTAGCTTCTAAATAAAAAAAAAGAGGATAATTTTCTCAAAGAGAAACAAACTAAATGCATTAATTGAAATAATCCAAATAAAGAAGGGGAGTTTCGGAAATTTATTTACTTGATTTAACTTATTAAATAATTAAGAAAAGAAGATTCCATGATATAAGCAATACAGCAATTATTCCTACATTAGTAAAGCTAGATTATGAAAAAGTTCATGAGTATTAAAAGAATAGTAATAGGGTTTGCTTTATTAAGCCTAGCAGGGCTTATAGGCTTGATTTACAAAGTATACAATCCTATGCTATATAATTTCTTTCCTCCATGCCCTATTAAACATGTAACTGGTTTTGATTGCCCTACCTGCGGCACACAACGCGCAGCACATTTGTTTTTAAACGGGGAGTTCAAAGCAGCTTTCTGTCAAAATCCGCTGATTTTTATATTTACACCTTATATACTATTTTGGATTTATTTGAAACTAAAAAAAAATCCAACAGCCAAAGAATTTAAACTTTACAACAAATTATATGGCAATAAAGCACTCACCATAGTCGTAATTATTGTAGTGGTTTTCACAATTTGGCGGAATATTCC
>NZ_JAAKGQ010000070.1:0-12871 GCF_011043515.1 Sphingobacterium sp. SGL-16
GGGGGGGCAGTCCAAATTGTTTCTCCTTATTTTTTAAGCTAACTCTAATAGTACAGGACAATGATCTGAATGCACCGCTTCTGGTAATATTTTAGCTCCTACGATTCGATCTTTTAAAGCTTCTGACGCCATATTGTAATCAATGCGCCAACCTAAATTTTTACCTCTAGCTCCTGCTCTATAGCTCCACCAGGTATAATGATGGGGATCAGGATTCAGTGAACGAAACGTATCTATAAAACCAGAATTGATAAAATTCTCCATCCATTCACGCTCTGCAGGCAAAAAGCCAGATGTATTCGCATTAGATTTTGGATTGTGAATATCGATAGCACGATGACAAATATTATAATCGCCACTTATTACCAAATTCGGATGATCAACCAGTAATTTATGAGCATATTGATGAAAATCATCTAAGAATCTATATTTAAAATCCTGGCGTACGTCTCCTGTTGTTCCTGAGGGAAAATAGATACTCATTACAGACACATCATCAAAATCCGCACGAATGACACGTCCCTCGAAGTCGTAATCTTCGTGACCACATCCGTATTCCACATGTTTAGGCGTAATCTTCGTTAAGATTGCCGTACCGCTATAACCTTTCTTTTGTGCGGGATACCAATAATGCTCATAGCCCATTTGTTCCAAAAACAAAATCTCTGGAACTTGATCCGGAGTTGCTTTTATTTCCTGCAAACAAACGACATCAGGATTCACAGAAGTTAACCAACCTAACCAACCTTTTTTTAACGCAGCTCGGAGCCCATTTACATTGTATGTGATTATTTTCATGAACTACAGCTTGTAATTTTTGGATTTAAAAGAATCAAATAATTTAGTAAAGAAGCCATTCTTAGGTTTCAAACCTGCCAATTGTCTTTCTGTGTTAATAGCTTCGCGGCGCGTCAACAGACGAATATACATCGGCTCATCGGTAATCGGACGGTCATCACTATTCGTTGCTACTGCAGCAATATTATCTACCGATTCGATGCCGTTGATAACCTCCCCAAAAACCGTATAGTTTCCATCCAAATGCGGTGTTCCACCCACAGATTTATAGGCTTCACGTTGCTGTGAAGAAAATTCTTTGCCTTGCATACGGAATTTTACCAGAGAATCTAAACCCGCATCCGTAAACTTACGTCCTTGTACAATGTAAAATTGCGAACCCGAAGAAGATTTCGCAGGATTATTATCTCTTGCAGCACCTAAAGTTCCTTTCTTATGAAACAACCCTTCTTGAATCTCCGCATTGATTCTATAGTCTGGCCCTCCGTTTCCTAATACTGTCAAACTGGTCGTTGTGGGCAATTTAGATTCCGGATCACCACCTTGAATCATAAAATTCTTGATCACACGGTGAAACAAAATGCCATCGTAATATTTTTCGCTTACCAGTTTCTTAAAATTATCACGGTGTTTGGGTGTCTCATTGTACAACATAGCCGTGACAATACCCTTATTTGTTTTAATCTCTACAAAGTAATGTTTTGGCTTTTGTGCAAAACTCTGCAATGCAATTAATACCAAAACAAGGCTAAATAATAGTCTTTTCATCGTTTATATATAATCTAGATCTTGAAAATAATCAATTATCAGCGATTTGATAATTAATTCCTGTTCGAGTAAAGTATAATTCGGAATTGGTTTTACCAATTCCCAATGTGGCCATCCCTCTTCATCCAAGCCTCGTAATTCGTAAAATCCCATGGAAGAGAATAAACGACAAGTTGCAATATGCATTAATTCTTCTTTCTCGCGTTTGGAAAATTGTTTAGGACCTTTGCCCAATTCTTGTACACCAATCAAAAATAGCATCACTTTCAAATCGGGCAACTCCATATCGAAACTCTTCGCTATGGCTTCCCGTAATACATTCCATTTTTGATTTACCTCTGCTGCTTTCATATTATAGCTATTGTGCCAAAATACTCATTAAAATTTGTTTTCGACACTCTATCCTTTAATCGTTACGTTATTTGGACAATTGTTCTAATAGCTGTTGGCATCTTTTTTCGACCATGCTGTATACAGGCTCAAATAAAGCATCATCATAGTACGGATCAGGGACTATATCATCATCTAAGAACAAAGAGACTTTAGCGCGCTGCTCCTCATTCTGCGCCAAGCGAAGGACATCTCGATAATTATTCCTATCCATCACAAAAATACGATCGTATTTATCGAATAGAGCTGTAGTAAAATGCTGTGCCTTCTGTGTCGAAATATCGACACCATATTTTTTTGCGACAGCGATACTGCGTCTATCAGGACACTGCCCTACATGCCAATCACCAGTGCCAGCTGAATCTACTTCCCACCCCAAATTTTTACTATCTGCTATATGTTGTAAAATACCGTGCGCCAAGGGCGAGCGGCAAATATTTCCAAGACAAACCATTAATATTTTCATAAGCACAAAAATGTTGTTTTATTCTGTAAAAACAAAAATGGCTTCCCGAAGAAAGCCATTTAAAAAAGTATTAATTGTTGCTATTAATATTCAATAGGAACATTTAGCTCAACTGTGCTTCCACGTTGTGGAACACCTTTGATACGTACGATATTTCGTTTTGTTGCTGATAATGCAGATTCTACATCATCCACATTATTTACGGGCTTACCGTTAACTTCTGTGATCACAAGACCTTTCTCTACACCGAAGTATTCAAATACTCCACCTCTGTGTACTTGAGTTACTACCACGCCTGAAGAAACACCTAAATCTTTCTTGCGAGCATCCGTAGCAGGAATGAAGCTAGCACCCAATTTGTTGAAGATTTCTGTTGCACTTGCACTTGAGCCTTCATCACCAGCCTTTCCTTTCGAATCTTCTTCCGCTTTCAATGTTAATGTTACATCCTTCTCTTTACCATCACGTTTGTATGTAATTTTAACTTTATCACCAGGACGAAGTCTAGCTACACGTTCTTGTAAGTCAGAAGATGAGTAAATTGTTCTGCCTTCAATTTTAGTAATTATGTCACCACCTTTAATACCTGCGCTTTCAGCAGCGCCACCTTTTACTACATTTTGGACATAAAGACCATTGATATCATCAATACCTTTGTCTTTACGCAAAGCTTCGCTAATTTCGGTAAAAGTCACCCCTATGAAACCACGTTTTACACTACCGAACTCTTTGAAGTCATCCAATACTTTTTTTGCTAAGTTGATTGGAATCGCAAATCCATAACCAGCATACACTCCAGTAGGAGAAGCGATTGCAGAATTGATACCAATTAATTCACCGCGAGCATTTACTAATGCACCACCACTATTACCTTTGTTGATTACCGCATCAGTTTGGATAAATGATTCAATCGCTGTATTAATGATTTGTTGATCTTCATCTCCATAACCATATCCACGAGGTTGTTGCTGTTGTGAATCACCTAATATACCAATTTGACGACCTTTGGCACTTACAATACCTGCAGTAACTGTAGATTGTAAGCTTAGCGGATAACCTACTGCTAACACCCATTCGCCAATTTGTACATTATCCGAGTCACCCATTCTTACCATTGGTAAATTTGTCGCGCTCACTTTCAATAAAGCTAAATCCGTATTGGGATCACGACCAATAACTTTTGCTTCGAAAGTACGCTTATCGGTTAATTGCACTTCGATTTTATCGGCATTTTCAACTACGTGATTGTTTGTTACGATATATCCATCTGGAGTCAAAATCACACCAGAACCTGATGCTTGTGCTTGACGAGGTTGTGCCTGACGTCTTTGCTGAGGCATTCCAAAAAACTCCTCAAACATATCAAAAGGAGAACCTCCCCCACCGCGTTGTGATCCGCGCGCTGTCATCGTTACTTTGATGTGCACCACACCAGGAGAAACTGCAGCTGCCGCTTGTGTAAAATCAGGATTTCCCGTAGACGACATGATTTCGTTTCCAGGATTATTAGCATAATATACTTTTTGCTGTTCTTCTAAAGTCATGTTGCCAAATTGTTTATCTTCAAACAATTTGTAGCCTCCTACAGCCACCGCACCTCCTAAGACAGCTGTTAATAAACTTACTCCTATTTTTTTCATATTATTTATTGCTGTTTTAAAATTCTAATTTTATTTTTCTATTCTTACCTTGTAGCAGTATTCAAATGTAATACCATATTGACAGCTGTCACAACTTTTGTCAGTTAAAATTTGTTAACAAAATAGGCCTTTGCAAGCATTTTAACAAGATTTAACAAATTGGCTTTAGTTTTGTAACAAGAATATTAAATTTGAGGTAAATTTTCAAAAATATGAGCACAAAAATTCAATTTTCTAAATATCAAGGCGCTGGAAATGACTTTGTTTTAATTGATAATAGAAATGGTCTTTTTGATAGAAAAAACGAAGAATTAGTAAAAAAATTATGTGACCGTCGTTTTGGAATTGGCGGAGATGGATTGATGCTGCTTCAAAATACTGAAAATTTTGATTTTGAAATGGTTTATTATAATGCAGATGGTGCTGAAGGAACGATGTGTGGTAATGGTGGGCGCTGTATTGTAGCCTTTGCACGTGACTTAAATATTATCTCCGAAAAAACTGACTTTCTGGCAGTTGACGGTCCGCATGATGCTGAAATTTCTTCGGATCAGGTGAATTTGGGAATGATAAATGTAGATACAATTGCGCGTGACGGCGAAGCTTTCGTAATGAATACGGGTTCTCCTCATTATATCCTTAAAGTAGAAAACCTAAAAGATCTCGATGTATTTAATGAAGGTTCTGCAATTCGCAATAATGAAACTTACGGAGCAAAAGGCATAAACGTCAATTTCATTGAAGAAGAAGAGGGCGGCTACTTCGTACGCACGTTCGAACGCGGTGTAGAAGATGAAACTTTCGCCTGCGGCACTGGCGCAACAGCTGCTGCTATTGCTATGGCAATAGATAAAGACTTGTACGGTGATATTAGCATTCCTATTCGCGTACTAGGTGGCCAGCTTTATATTTCATTTACACGTCAGGGGAATACGTTTACAAACGTTTATTTAAAAGGACCCGCGAACTTTGTTTTCAGCGGAGTTATTGAAATAGATTAATTTTTTTTGATTATTCTTTATTAGATTATTTCATCTTCATACATATTCGAGGTATATTAGATGTCTTTTTTGAAAGACATACTAAAGATTGATGCAACAGATAGATACTTCTCATCCTTACAAGCTAATTTATTCATTCGGTGAACACCCTTATTTAGGCTACCTCATTGAACCACATATTGTACAGCTCAATCCTAATGGCAGTCTTTCATTGTCATACAAACGCGTATTTACCAATACGGTCGATGAATTTGCGGAGGCTCTAGATGAAACGGATTATAAAATCATCAAATTGCTGGATGAAGTGGAACAAAGCAATGTCATCAAGAAGTATCACAAAAAAGCTATACGACCGGTAGATTATTTCACTAAAATATTCGACAATAAAGTTCGGGATTATATACGTCCTAAACTGGAGAAGAAACTCTTGAAAGTGATGGAAATGATTGGAGATAAACCAATCTACCTAATGAGTAAAAAAGATGGATATCCGGCAGAACAACAATTACACGTTGCTGAACAACCTACTTCTATACTTTTTCACTTTCGTAGAAATGAAGAAGAAACCCGCTATTTTCCTACATTAAAGTACAATGGACATCGCATGGAGTTCATGTACAAAAATGCGGAAGTCATTATCAATGCCCAAGCATGGTTACTTTTGGATAATGTACTCTATCATTTTGATCAACCTTTGGAAGGCAAAAAGTTAGCCCCTTTTCTGAACAAAAGATACATCAGTGTTCCACGCGCAACCGAGCGTAAATACTACGAAACATTCATTATTCCTTTGATTGAGAAATATTCTGTGTATGCAGAAGGTTTTGATATCAAGACCATAAAAGAAGATGCCGTTCCAATTTTGACATTGAATTATATACAGAATGGCGAATCACATATTCAGCTATCGTTCCAATACGGGGACTTTACTTTCTTACCGACATCTGACCACAAGATTTCTGTAAAAATGTCCTACGATGAAGAAGCGGACAATTACACATTTACACGCGTCAAACGTTCCATATTGTGGGAAGAAAACCAACACGCCTACTTAGAATCTTCAGGTCTTAAGAGACAAGATGCACTCTTTGGTAGTTACATTACTGATGGCAAAGAGTTTTCGAATGTATTCGAATGGCTCAGCAACAAACAAGATGAGCTGAAAGAAAAGGGTTATAGCATCAAACAAGAGACTGGAGATAAGCATTTCTTTATCGGAAAGACTTCTCTCGACATTGAAGTTGTCGAAGACAATGATTGGTTTGATGTACGGGCTTTTGCGAATTTTGGACCCTATAAAATTCCATTTATCCATTTACGCGATCATATCTTAAACAGAATACAGGAGTTTACACTTCCGAATGGTGAAATCGCCATTATTCCCGAAGAATGGTTCGCACAGTACGAGCACCTTTTTCAGTTTGCAATCAAAAAGAATGGGCTTCAACTTAACAAAGCACACATCGGAATTCTACATGAAATCTCTGAGCATACAGCTTTGACTATGAGTCGTAAGTTGCAAAATCTGAGCAATTTTGAAGAAATAGCAAAAATTGATGCTCCTCAAAAATTCAATGGAAGCCTTCGACCTTATCAGGAAGCTGGTTACAACTGGTTCCATTTCTTGCAGGAATATAAGTTTGGTGGTGTGTTAGCCGATGATATGGGTTTGGGTAAAACCGTTCAGACTTTAGCTTTATTGCAAAAGCAAAAAGAAGAGCTAAAGAACACGGATTATGCAAAAACTTCTTTACTCGTTCTACCCACTTCATTAGTATATAATTGGCAAAAGGAAGCTGATAAATTTGCCCCAGACCTTCGCATTTTGATGCATGTTGGATCTAACCGCTTTAAAGATGCTTACGCTTTTACACATTTCGATGTAGTTATCACCACTTATGGAATTGTACGAAGCGACGAAGAACTATTCAGTAAATTTTTCTTCAACTACATTATTCTTGACGAAAGTCAAAATATTAAAAATCCGACTTCAAAATCGTTTAAATCTATTAAATCTCTCAAAAGCAGACATAAATTAGCTTTGAGTGGTACCCCAATAGAGAATTCCGTTTCAGATATTTGGTCGCAAATGCACTTTACCAATCCAGGTTTATTGGGGAGCTATTCTTTCTTTCAAAAGGAATTTGTTATCCCTATTGAGAAAAAGAAAGATGAGGATACGGCGAAGCGTTTGCAGGCGATCATAAAGCCTTTTGTCTTGAGACGCACTAAAAACCAAGTGGCTACCGAACTTCCTCCTAAGACAGAACAGATCATTTATTGTGAGATGAACGAAGCCCAGTCGGAACTTTACGAATCGACCAAGTCGGAATACCGCAACGCCTTATTGGAAGGAGCCGTCAACGACGGTAAAGGAAATCAAATCGCATTACTGCAAGGATTGACTAAACTTCGCCAACTAGCAAACCATCCAAAAATGGTGGATCCTTCGTACAAGGATGAATCAGGAAAATTCGAAGCTGTGCTTCAAATGTTGGATTCTATTTCTATCGAAGGGAATAAGGTGCTGATCTTTTCTCAATTTGTTAAGCATTTAGAACTTTTTAAAGACTATTTTAATAAGCAAAAAATCCCCTTCGCTTATTTGGACGGTGCTACTAAGGATAGAGCCGAAGCAGTACAGCGATTTAAAGATAATGAGGAGGTTAAAATCTTCTTAATTTCCATCAAAGCAGGCGGTGTAGGCTTAAACCTCACCGAAGCTGATTACGTCTTTATCTTAGATCCATGGTGGAATCCTGCCGTCGAGCAACAAGCCATCGACCGATCTCACCGTATTGGACAGAAACGCAATGTCTTTATTTATAAATTTATAAGTAAAGATACCGTTGAAGAAAAGATTGTAGCTCTGCAAAACCGCAAAATGTCCATCGCTACTTCGTTGATTACGACAGAAAAAACTTTTGTAAAATCGCTATCGCAGGATGATTTGAAAGAGTTGCTACGCTAGCTAGTGTACAAAAAATGCTGTAAGAAACCTTACAGCATTTACTAATCCCTTATGTGGATATTTAAATCTTAGATCAATCCTTTTTTCGCTAACAACTCAGCTACTTGAACAGCATTTGTGGCAGCACCTTTTCTCAAATTGTCTGCGACAATCCAAAGGTTTACTGTTTTATCTTGCGATTCGTCACGACGAATACGACCTACGAAAACCTCATCTTTACCATGAGCATCTTTCGGCATTGGGTATTCTAAGTTTGCTGGATTATCCACTACGATTACACCGTCTTGTGCTTCTAAAGCAGCACGCAATTCGGCTAAATCAAAATCATTTTCAAATTCGATATTCACAGATTCTGAGTGGCCTCCAACGACTGGGATACGCACTGTAGTAGCTGTTACTTTGATCGAATCATCTTGCATGATTTTGTTTGTCTCTTTGATCATTTTCATTTCCTCTTTTGTATAACCGTTATCTTGAAATACATCGATCTGAGGAATTACGTTCAAGTCGATTTGGTATGGATATGCTTTTTCGCCTTCTACTCCGGCACGCTCATCGTTCAATTGTTGAACTGCTTTCACACCTGTACCTGTCACCGATTGGTAAGTAGATACTACGACACGTTTGATTTTATATTTTTCGTGCAATGGCTTTAACACCACTACCATCTGAATAGTCGAACAATTTGGGTTAGCGATGATTTTATCTTCAGCTGTCAATACATCACCGTTTACTTCTGGCACTACTAATTTTTTAGTAGGATCCATACGCCAAGCTGATGAATTATCGATAACCGTTATACCCGCTTCTGCAAATAAAGGAGCATATTCTGTAGAAGTACCGCCTCCGGCAGAGAATAAAGCTACATCTGGTTTAAGTGCAATAGCTTCTGTTGGAGTGACTACCTTATACTTCTTACCCTTGAATTCAATTTCCTTACCCTTACTTCTTTCAGATGCTACTGGAATTAATTCTGTTACTGGGAAGTTTCTCTCCGCCAATACTGTCAACATTTCGGACCCAACTAAACCTGTTGCGCCAACTACTGCTACTTTCATTTCTTTACAATTGTTGCTTTAATATTTTGTTAATACTAGTGATTAAAATGGTTTCAAACTTAATAAATTAAAATCAGTATATCTATATAAAATTTAAATTTTTCGCATTAGATTACGCCATAATATTAAAAATACAAACAAAATAACCGCTAAAAATTATCATTTTGTTAATTTTTAAAGCTTTTAAACGGAACAAATGCAATGTAAAAATAAATTGTAACGAAAATTATTCTGTAAATTGCCTGCATAAAGAAACATACTTGCGCTAGGCTAAAAATAGGATTATGAGACCATCGGTTAAGCTATATTTATTTTCGCTTATTCTCGTTTTCACTCTCCCTTATCAGGTACTGGCACAAAATACCACCTCGCTCATCAATGAATTGATGATAAATCCCAATAACGCTGCTGCATTGCCACCTTTTGAATACATCGAACTGTATAACAATGCTTCATTCGTAATAGATCTGAAAGATGTGGAGATCCATATAAATAATAACCAACAAACTCTTCCATCTTACAAACTCGCGCCCAAACAATACGTAATTCTCTGTCAAGAAGCCGCAGCTTCACAATTTTCGCGCTATGGTAATGTCGTTGTATTATCCCGTTGGTTTGCTTTGAGCAATACTTCAGCGACCATCAAGCTGACACAAAATGGAGTTACGATTGATGAAATCTCCTACCGTGATAGCTGGTACAATAGTAGTTCAAAAAGAAATGGCGGATGGAGTCTTGAGCGGATTAATCCCAATTGGAGTTGTAACATTAACCTTAATTGGTCCGCAACCAATTCTTTAAGCGGTGGTACTCCTGGAAAGAATAATACCTTTTTGGATAATCAGTATATTCCACAACCCCAAATGGATACTTACAAGATTTTCCAAAATCGTGTCGAACTTAAGCTCACATTAGCGAATACCTACTTTTCTAATCTAGAAGAAGCCACCTTCTCGCTAGATGAAGAAATCGGCGAAGCCAATAAAGTGGAAATTGTCAACGAACATATCGCACTAAGTTTTGCTAAAAATCTTGATCCGCAAAAGCTTTATACGTTAAAAATAACAGGTTTGAAGACCTGCAATCTTGAACTTCCTACGCTTGAAATTAAATTATTTCAACAAGAGGATATCAAGGCAGGAGACCTTATCATAAATGAAATACTTTTCAATCCGAAAGAAGGCGGTGTAGACTTTGTCGAACTTTATAACATAAGCCTATTTCCAATTAATCTGCAAAATTTTAGATTAGGCAATAGAACAATCAGCAATGCTTTCCACTTATTGGAAGCAAATGACTATATCGCTATTACGACAAATAAAAAAATAATACAACAGCATTATCCAAGAGCCGTTGCAGAAAAAATATTGGAAACAGGCTCCTTGCCTCCATACACCAATCAACAAGGGATTGTTACTTTATATTCCGATCAAAATATACTGCTGGATTCTATCTACTATGCGGCGACAATGCATTCCGACCATCTTATCGATGCTAAAGGAATTTCATTAGAGCGTATCCGCGCAGATAAAAATACATTTCATTCTGCGTCTACTATTCATGGAGGGGCAACTCCAGGCTACCAAAATTCAGTGGATGACATCGTCATTCCACAAAATAAAATCACCCTCAGTTCCAAAACATTCTTTCCAAACGGCGACGGTATAGAGGATGAATTGGAAATAAACTACGAGCTAATCAACCCAAATTATATCATCGCTGTAGAGATTTATAATGAAAAAGGACAATTAGTCCGGAAAATTGCTCATCAAAACCTAGCCGGCACGCACGGCAAACTGACATGGGATGGCAAAAACAATTCTGGTAACCCCTGTCCTAAAGGACATTACATCTGCTTTACACAAATTTTTAATCACGAGGGAAAGACACAAAATTTTAAACAACCGTTTGTGTTAATCAACTCATTGACAAGACATTGAAAAACAAATAACTTTGCTGACTCATATGAAAGAAACAATAATTATCCTTGGGGCGAATGGTCAGATCGGGTCTGAATTAGCATTAGCTCTTCGCAACAAATTTGGCAAACAAAACGTCATAACGACGGATATAAGACCTCCACATGAAATGGAGGACGGCGATATTTTTGAGACAGCAAACGTATTAGATAAAAATCTTTTGAAAGAGTTGTTTATCAAATACAAACCTACTCAGATTTACCTGCTTGCAGCAATGCTTTCGGCAACGGGCGAACAATATCCAATGAAAGCTTGGGATCTAAACATGAACGGGCTGTTGAATGTATTGGATCTTGCAGTAGAATTAGGTATCAAAAAAATCTTTTGGCCAAGCTCTATCGCAGTCTTTGGACCAAACTCTCCGAAAGTAGACACGCCGCAATACTGTGTAATGGATCCTAACAGTATCTATGGCATCAGCAAATTATCTGGCGAAAGATTAGTAGAATATTACCACGCGAAATATGGATTGGATATTCGCAGTATTCGTTACCCAGGTATCATCTCATGGAAAACGGCTCCAGGTGGTGGCACGACAGATTATGCGGTACATATTTTCTTCGAAGCATTGGCAAAAGGCAAATATGAAAGCTTCTTATCTGAAAATACAGCTTTGCCAATGATGTATATGGATGATGCTGTACGCGCAACGATTGAATTAATGGATGCTCCAGCAGAAAACCTTTCTATACGTTCTAGTTACAATTTAGCAGGTATTTCATTTACGCCAGCACAGATTGCCCAAGAAATTAAAAAAATTCTTCCTAATTTTGAAATGTCTTATGCAGAAGGTGATCCACGTCAAGCTATTGCCGATTCTTGGCCTAAGAGTATAAATGACGAATACGCTCAAAAAGACTGGAATTGGAAGCTTGAATACAACCTAGAAGATTTGACACGAGAAATGATCGAAAATCTTAAAAACAGATAAACACAATGGGTAGAGCTTTTGAATTTAGAAAGGAAAGAAAATTTAAACGCTGGGCCAAAATGGCGGTCCAATTCACACGTTTAGGTAAAGAAATTGCTATCGCAGTAAAAGAAGGTGGTCCTCACCCGGAAAACAACTCTCGTTTACGTACGGCGATTCAAAACGCGAAAGCGGTAAACATGCCTAAAGACCGTGTGGAAGCAGCAATCAAAAGAGCTTCAGAAAAAGATTCAAAAGGCTACGAAGAATATGTTTACGAAGGATATGGCCCACATGGTGTGCCTGTACTTATCGAGACAGCAACTGATAACACAAACCGTACAGTAGGTAACATCCGTTCGTACTTCACTAAATCAGGCGGTTCATTAGGAAAAACGGGTTCTTTGGATTTCATTTTCCAACGTAAATCTATTTTCCGTTTTCCAGCAGCAGATGATTTGGATGTGGAAGAATTAGAATTGGAATTAATTGACGGTGGTTTGGAAGAATTGTATGTGGAGGCTGACGAAGAAGGAAACGATATCGTAGTCGTACAAACTTCTTTCGAAGATTTCGGAAATATGCAACGCCTTTTAGAAGAAAAAGGTATTGAATTGAAATCAGCAAAATTAGAGCGTATCGCTTTATCGCATACTTCATTGACAGAAGAACAAGCAGCAGATGTGTTGAAATTAATCGATAAAATCGAAGAAGATGACGACGTTCAAGCTGTATACCACAACATGGAATAAGACAACTATTCACATAAAAATAAAAAAGAGGGCTATGCCCTAGTCATGGTCGGAAGAAATTCCGACCATTTTTCATGTTTTGAAAACTTTAGCTGGGTCTCCTCCTGCAAATATTATTAGAATAGCAGTTATCATATT
>NZ_JAAKGQ010000071.1:0-12234 GCF_011043515.1 Sphingobacterium sp. SGL-16
GGGCACGTTCGGGACTTACACCCTAGAGTTCACGCACATGCCGGGCGCACATAAACAAAAAGCGATGTCAATGACATCGCTTTTTGTTTATTGAATTACGTGTAACTTTTTGATGATAAGATTTGTTAGATTATTAGCATTTATTTACTTTTACGGCAAAATTAGTTACATTAGTCAATTATAAAACAGTAAATGCCGCTCATATTTTTTGGCATCATTATTGTTAAGTTATGTTAAATATAGAAACAATTAAAAATTTTTATAACCTTAAACAAAAAGAGTATGAACTATTCTACAATTAAAAAAACAGCTGTTGCCGCTTCTTTAGTAGCCGCTTTAGGTTACGCTGATGTAGCTCAAGCACAAACTCCTACTGTATTCGGTGGACGCTCACAATACAGAACTTGGTCAATCGGTTTACAAGGTGGTATTACTACTCCAAATGCAATCATTGGTGGTTCTAATGCTTATGGTCAAAAAGTTGGTCTTTTCCAAAATAAAGTAGGTGAATACTATGGCTTGACTATCCGTAAACAATTCTCACACTTATTCGGTTTAGAATTGGAAGGTAACCGTGGTTCAATCAAAACTTATAACCATGATGTTTCAGGCAATAATGGTAACGGTATTGTTGAAACTACTGATTGGTTAGCTGCTGGTTCAAAATCAGTTAAAACTGATGTTAACTGGGCTGCTAGCTTAAATGGTGTATTTCAATTAGGTACTATTGATTTCTTAAGAAGAGAAAATGCAGTTAATTTCTACGCTAAAGTAGGTTTAGGTGTGTTAGCAAATAATCCAGTAATGTATTCTAATAATGATTTCACTGGATCGACTTTTGATAACAAAGGTAATTGGGGCGAAGAAATTTTTGGTGATCGTGTACCAACAGGTGACAGAGACTATAAATTAACAGCTTATGTACCAGTTGGTCTTGGTGTTAAATTCAAATTATCAGAAGTTGTAGCATTGAACTTAGGTTATACAATGAACTTTACTGATGATAACTACTTATACGGACCTTCAGATTATTCAACAGGAAAACAAAAATTCTCTAACCTTTACGGTGGTTTAGAATTCACTTTAGGTTCTCGTGATAAAGAAAACTTAACATTTGCTAACCCAGTTGCAACATTATACGATGAGTTAAAAGATCCTTCATTACGTAATGAAGTTGAAGCTTTAAAACAACGTGTTTCTACATTAGAAGGTACTGTTGATCAATTAGGTAAAGATTCTGATGGTGACGGTGTATCTGATAAATTTGATAAATGTCCTAACACTCCTGCTGGTACAGTAGTTGATGGTTCAGGATGTCCAATCAAATTCCCAGAGCCTAAAAATGACGCAGTAGTAGGTGGATACTACGCTCCTATCGGTTTCGAATTCGATAGCTCAGTATTGAAAACTGAATCATACTCTACTTTAGATAAATTAGCTAAAGAATTACGTGATTCAAACGGTACAGTTACTTTAGATGGTTACGCTTCTGCAGAAGGTACTGAAGAGTATAACTTAAACTTATCTAAAGACCGTGCTAATGCAGTAAAACAATACTTAGTGAACGCTGGTGTTGCTGCATCAAGCATCAATGCTAACGGTTACGGTGAAGCTAATCCTATTGCTTCTAACGCTACTGAAGAAGGTCGTGTTCAAAATCGTCGTGTTGAAATCAAAAAATAATTATAATATATAATTATTTCAACATACAGAAGCCGTCACAAATTTGTGGCGGCTTTTTTGATTTAAACCTTTTAAAGGTTTACCACTCAATACATATGTGGATATGTGGAAAATAATTTGAGATCAAATAATTTAAAAAGCGTATTTTTCACTAAATTGGAATGGATATGGAAGAGGAATTTGACTTTGGATCATCAGAAGAGCAAAAAAAATTTGTCAATCGTTTCGAAGAGATGATTCGAAATGAAGATCAATATTTTTTTGATGCTAGCACTTTTGAAAGTATTATCGATTTTTACTCAGATAAAAATGAATCAGTAAAAGCTTTGCAGGTTATTGATTTCGCAACAAGTCAACACCCTTACGAAGCAGGATTCTATGCAAAGAAAGCACAAATTCTTTCTAGCATGCGTCAATTTTCCTTAGCAATGGAGGCGATACAGAAAGCCGAATCATTAGAGCCATCTGATTCCGATATTCTATTAGTAAAGGCTTCTATTTACGCTTCGCAAGGCGTTCTCGATAAATCGGAAGAGCTTCTTAATCAAGCATTGGAAAACGCTGAAAATAAAGCCGAGATTTATCATCAATTGGCAACCATTTATCAATTGCAAGGGGATTTTAAGAAAGCAATTATCTTTTTGAAAAAGACCCTTAAAATTAATCCTGATAATCCAGATGCGCTCTTAGAGATTAATTTTTGTTTTGATGTATTAGACGCGAATGAAGATTCTTTGAAGTTTTTCACAAGTCTAATAGATGAAGACCCTTACTCCTATCATTGCTGGTATTATGTAGGTAATGCATACCACAAATTAAGCAGATATGAAGAAGCAATTGATGCATATGATTACGCTATTCTAATCAACGACGGCTTTTCTTCAGCATATTTTAATAAAGGTAATGCTTTAGTAAATCTTGATCGTTATACAGAAGCTATTGAAATATATAAGCAAACTTTCGAATATGAACCACCCAATGCTGACACTTATTGCGCCATAGGCGAATGCTATGAGAAGCTCGAATTAATGGATACGGCACGAGATTATTATAAAAAAGCCGTTAAGCTTGATACTGATATGGCCGATGCATGGTTTGGAATTGGTGTAACATTGGATTTTGAGGAACGCTATTTTGAATCCTTACATTTCTATAAAAAAGCTCTAGAGTTGGACGACGAAAATCCAGACTACTGGTTTGCAATTGCCGACGCACGTTATAAATTAGGTCAAATAGAAGAGTCTGAATTAGCATACAATAAGGTGGTAGAATTAAATCCAACTGATATAGAAGCTTGGCTAGATTTTTCATCTATCTATTTTGAACAAAATAAAATTGATGAAGCGATTGAAACCATATCCGAAGCAATTAAAGTTAATACAGACGCTCCCGAATTGTACTACAGATTAGTAGCATACTTATTTGCGAATGGTCAATACAATGAAGCGTTAAATTTTCTTGAATTAGCCTTAGCTTTTGGTCCTGAAAAACATCATATATTATTTGAATATCTTCCTCAATTACAAGGAAATCAAATAATTTTAGAAATTATAAAAAAGTATACGGAGAAAAATGATTAAATTAGGCTTGATTGGATATCCATTGGGACATTCATTTTCAAAAAATTACTATTTAGCTAAATTCGACAAAGAAAATATTCATGACATTCATTATGATTTGTATCCAATAGAGCAAATAGATCAGTTTCCAACTTTATATAATCAAAATTCACATTTCAGAGGTTTTAATGTAACAATTCCCCACAAACAAGCGGTCATTCCCTATCTAAATGAATTATCGGAAGAGGCGGCTCAAATGAAGGCGGTAAATTGCATCACGATAAAACATCAAGAAGGCAAAACAATTCTCAAAGGTTATAATACCGATGCATATGGTTTTGAAAAATCCTTAGAACCTTTGTTAAATCCTCATCACACTAAAGCATTAGTCTTAGGTAATGGAGGTGCGGCAAAAGCCGTATTTTATACTTTAGAAAAATTAAATATTTCTTATAAAATTGTAAGCCGCAATAGTGGAACAGGTGATCTAACTTATGAAGACCTGACTAAAGAACTACTAGCGAAATATTCGCTTATCATTAATTGTTCTCCAGTAGGCACTTTTCCTAATATTGATTCATGCCCAAATATTCCTTATGAAGGAATCACAGAAAAACATCTTTTGTACGATCTTATTTACAATCCAGAAGAAACTTTATTTCTAAAAAAAGGAAAGGAAAGAAGAGCAACAATCAAAAATGGCTATGAAATGCTTGTGTTGCAAGCTGAAAAAAATTGGGAAATCTGGCAAAGCAATTTTTAAAATATGCTACGATTAGTTTTCTTCGTACTTTGTATAATAAGCAGCGTTGGCTGTAATAATGAAGATTATAGCCCCAAACCAAGAGCTTATCATCGCATTGAATTTCCAGAGAAAACCTTTTTGACAGCCAATACTTCAGGATGTCCTTATCTTTTTGAGATACCAGCATACAGCGAAGTACAACCAGATCTTTCGACAAACGCTAATCCTTGTTGGAAAAATGTGCTATTTAATAAATTCAACGCGCAATTGCATCTTAGTTATTACGCAATAACCCAACATTCTACATTAGAGCAGCTCACTGAGGATGCTAGAGCGTTTGTATTTAAGCATACCCCTAAAGCAACAGCTATAGATCAACAGAAAATTTCTCATCCAGAGCATTATGTATCAGGATTGATGTATAATATTGAGGGCAATACCGCTTCGAATGTACAGTTTTATGTCACTGACAATAAGAATCACTACGTAAGAGGTGCCCTATACTTTAATGAAAAACCAAATTTAGATTCCATTCAACCTGTTTTAGACTTTTTGAAAACAGACATTCAACATTTAATTAGTACCCTAACATGGAAATAATTAAATTTGAATCATGTTGACTATTGAAACATTTACATTTAATCCTTACCAAGAGAACACGTATTTAATTATTGATGATTCAAACAATCATTGTATCATCGTGGATCCTGGGATGCATACTGTTCAAGAACAAAATTATTTCAAAGAGCACCTCGACAAAGGCAATTTGACTCCTGTTCTATTGCTTAATACGCATTGCCATATTGATCATGTTTTGGGAAATCGTTTCGTTTTCGATAACTGGGGTATAGTGCCAAACTTTCATGAAGCAGAAGTGCCCGTATTGGTTTCAGTAGAAAACTATGCGCCACAGATGGGATTTCGTTATGAAACGTCTCCTATTCCTGAATCTTTCCTGGAGGACAAAGAGACAATATCTTTTGGTGATCATCATATAGAATCTATTTTGGCACCAGGACATTCTCCTGGCCATCTTTGTTTTTATTTGGAAGAGATAAAATCCCTAATTGGAGGAGATGTCTTATTCCGCAACAGTATTGGACGATCTGATTTGCCTGGAGGAGACCATCAAACTCTTTTAAAAAGCATTTCCACACGCATCTATACCTTGCCAGAGGATACAGAAGTATTCCCCGGCCATGGTTCAACTACCACAATTGGTTTTGAAAAACAAACAAACCCATTTATTAGAGGATGAAAAAAATAAGTGTTCCATTATTTTTTGCATTGCGATATCTTTTTTCGAAGAAATCCGTTAATGCCATAAACATCATCTCTTTAATCAGCATTGTAGGAATTTTTGTTAGTACTGCCGCGCTAGTTATTGTGCTTTCATTCTATAATGGCATGGAAAAATTCATTTTATCAATGAATAGCACTTTTTCGCCCGACCTACGAATTGAGGCAGCAAAAGGAAAAACTTTTGACCCTTCTCAAAACCAAACTTTCTTGGAATTAGGAAAAAATACTGATGTTAAAAATTATTCGGAGACACTAGAGGATAAAGTTCTTATCCAACACGATGGAAAACAGATTGTAGGACAGATGAAGGGTATAACCCAACAAAGCCTTGAAAAACAGTCTAAAGAGCACATTCTACACATAGGGAAATTTGAGATTCAAGCTGACTCTTCTAATTATGCGTTGATTGGTCCCCAAATTCAAACAAATTTACAAGTTCCCATTTCGGAATTTAATAATGTGATTGACTTGTACTTCCCTCGTAAAGGATCCTCTGTCAACAATCTTAATCCTTTAGAAGATTTTAATATTAGACAACTTTCTGTCAACGGGATTCTTACTTTCGAGCCAGAATTTCAAAATCTAGTTATTCTCCCGTTGGATTTTGCAAGAGATATTTTAGGAGAAGATAAAGCTATTTCGGCTGTCGAATTATTTTTAAATAACCCTCTTGAATCTTCTTCATTGCAAAAGGAAATCCAAAAGAAACTAGGCTCAGATTTTCAAGTAAAAAATAGAGAACAACAAAATCCGACTTTATACAAAACCATCAAATCAGAAAAGTGGATCGTCTTCTTTATCCTCACTTTCATCGGTATTATCGCCATATTTAACATTATTGGCTCCCTTACGATGCTGGTGATTGACAAAAAAGAAGATATGAAAATCCTACAGCATATTGGCGCTAACAAATCGACGATTGAAAAGATTTTCTTTTATGAAGGAATTATGATTGCTTTGATTGGTAGCAGCATTGGTATCGCTATAGGCTACATTTTCTGCTATTTACAAGACATTTACGGATTTATACGTACGAATAATGTTAATGGAAGCTTTATTGATGTCTATCCTGTCGATATGCGTATGCAAGACTTTATATTAGTCTTCTTGACAATATCGATTCTTTCGATCATCGTCTCTTACTTTTCATCCAAACTAAGCGTAAGAGAGATTGGAAAAATTACTGTACTAAAAAGCGAGGAATAAAATTAGTATTTAAGTTTTTCGCGACTATAATCACCTTTTTTGATGGAATTGATAAATTGATACCAATTAAACGGATTCAAGAATGGATTGTTCATGCGTTGATTTATATTCTTATTTTGCATGTACTGGTGACGTTGCAAAGAATTGTAAGTCTGAATTTCCTCCGCATTACGCGGTACTACGCTGGCAAGAGCCGCAAGAGCGTCAGGGCTCAAGTTACGTCTTGCACTTGCGATAGGATCTTCTCCGGTTCCTAATCCCATAAACTCGGCTAAATAATCTTCATAACTTGCCCAAGGAAATGGTGTAACTGCCGGAAGTTCTATAATCAATGCACGCATCTTTACCGATGCCGTATATTTATCACCTTCTACTTCAGGAATAGTAATGGTTACAGGATCAAAGCCGACACTTGTAAATTCGATAACATCTCCTACGTGCGCAACAAATGAAAAATACCCTTCATTATTTGACATGAAAGTTTGATTATTGAAGGTTGTATTTTTAATGGTGACAAATCCGACAGGTAAATCGGATCCTGTTGAGGTAATCAATCCACTAAATTGCAGAATTTTTTTGCTCTGCGCAGACACGCTAGCCATCGTAAGGAACAGAAGTCCAATACTTAAAAACAGATATTTAGTTGATTTATAAAACATTTTAACAAAAATAAAATTTATGGTTATTCAGCGCTGTTAAAATGTGTTAATCAGAAAACAACATTTTTGTTACAATGCTTGACCCGGCAATGTAGCATTTGGATCATTCATATCCGTAATATTTATTGCCTCTACAGATACAATTTCGGGAACAGCTTTTTTGATTGCTTGCTCTAAACCAGCCTTGAAAGTCATGATGCTCATAGAACAACTAGCACAAGCACCCAATAATTTCAACTTCACGACTTTATCCTCTGTAATCTCTTCAATACTTACATTCCCCCCATCAGTTTCCAAATATGGACGAATTGTATCTAATGCTTGTTCTACTCTTTCGCGTAAGCTCATTCTTGTGTTACTTAATAATCCGTAAATATAATGATTTTTATTCCCATCTGAAATCTACCAAATATTATTAGCAAAACAATGACATTCCAGAGAATGGTTAAAGTTTGTTAAAGCCTTTTATAAAAATATATTAGTAACTAAAAATCAACTAAATTGCGGTTTAAAATTTAATTGAATATTATTGTTAATTGACGTATCTTTGTAAAATGTTTTTGAATAGACGTACACCTGTTATTTTAGCTTTATGCTTGGCTACATTGTTTTTTGTAGGCTGTAAAAGTAAGTTTGAAAAGCTTCGCACCAGCAACAATATTACAATGAAATATCAAGAAGCCGTGAAGCTTTATGAGAAAGGAAAATATTCTAAAGCACTGATTTTATTTGATGACCTAGCAGGAAAATATCGTGGTAGAGCCGAAGCGGAGGATTTATTTTACCTTATTGCAAACGCGAACTACAAATTAAAAGACTATACTTCTGCTCGTTTTCACTTTAAAAACTTTGCCAATACCTACCCTAACAGCGAAAGAGCTGAAGAATGTAGATATATGGCTGCTTATTGCTATTACATCGAATCTCCTCGCTCTACACTGGATCAAGAGAACACTCGTAAAGCAATTGATGAATTACAGTTATTTGTGAATTATTATCCTGAATCCGAAAGAGCGGAAAAAGCAGGAGAATTGATTCAAGATCTTCGTGAAAAATTAGAGAAAAAAGCATTCGATAATGCGAAGCTCTATTATAACATGGGGCTTGCGGATGATTACCGTGCTGCTGTTATCGCACTTGAAAATGTATTGAGACAGTATCCAGACACGAGATTTGCAGAAGAAATTGAGTTTTTAATGTTAAAGTCTCAATATTTATTCGCGGATAACAGTCGTGTTTATCGTCAGGAAGAACGTTTTAACAATGCTATAGATTATTATAATAGTTTTGTTGAACATTTTCCGAACAGCAAATTCAAGTCAGAGGCAGATGATTTAAAAAAATCTGCAGACAAAAAAATTGTATCTGCCATTCGCCTTATGAATCAATATAATAAGGAAGTGGAAGAAAGAAACAAAGAACTGGGCATTACTGAAACTAAAAAAGAAGAAGGTAGCGCAGATTCTTCATTGAAGTAACAACAAATTAAAAATAATATTTAGTTAATATGAGTCAAGCAAAAAACAACGCCATCCCAAATTCTACTGTAACACGTGATTTGAGAGAATTGGACAAAGCTACTGACAATCTTTACGAATCAATCGTAATTATTAGCAAAAGAGCAAACCAAATTGGTGTAGAAATAAAAGAAGAGCTAAATTCGAAATTAGCTGAATTTGCCAGCAACAACGACAACTTAGAAGAAGTGTTCGAAAACCGTGAGCAAATCGAGATTTCTAAGCATTATGAGCGTTTGCCAAAACCTACATTGGTCGCTATCGACGAATTTTTGAAAGACAAAATTTACTTTAGAAATCCTTCTAAAGAACAAGAATAATAGCAAGAGAAGCAAATGTCTTCATTAAAAGGCAAAAATATTGTGCTAGGTGTATGCGGCAGTATTGCCGCATACAAAATAGCTTCTTTAATACGCCTGCTCATTAAAGAAGAAGCTTCTGTACAAGTCATCATGACTCCTGAAGCAACTCAATTTATTACTCCCCTCACCTTATCAACATTATCCAAAAAACCTGTTTTAGTAGACTATTATGATCCTAAAACTGGAGAATGGAATAATCATGTTCATCTGGGCTTAAACGCGGATTTGATACTTATTGCACCTGCTTCTGCGAATACCTTGGCTAAGATGGCCAATGGCTTTTGTGATAATTTGTTGACAGCTACTTACCTTTCGGCTAAATGTCCAGCATATTTTGCTCCAGCAATGGATTTGGATATGTGGAAGCACCCTGCAACACAAAATAATCTTTCCCTATTAGCAAGCTTCGGAAATATCATTATTCCTCCAGGAAATGGCGAATTAGCAAGTGGATTGGTTGGAGAAGGACGTCTTGCGGAACCCGAGGAAATTGTTACATTCTTGCAAAATCATTTGAATACAGCTAAACCTTTGGCAGGAAAAATGGCTCTTGTAACAGCGGGACCTACCTATGAGGCTATCGACCCTGTACGTTTTATAGGCAATCATTCTTCTGGTAAGATGGGCTATGCAATTGCCGAGGAATTACAGCGATTGGGAGCACAAGTAACCTTAGTAAGTGGTCCAACACATTTGAAAGCGTCTGAAGCCATTACAACAATTGCTGTGCGCTCTGCACAAGAAATGTTTGACGCATGTGATACTCGATTCGATAGTTCCGACATTATTGTCATGAGTGCTGCCGTAGCAGATTATACTCCCAAAGAAACCGCAGTCGAGAAAATCAAGAAGAAAGCAGAGGATTTCACCATTGAGCTAAAGAAAACCACAGATATCTTAGGAACTTTAGGTCAACGAAAATCAATACAGCAGACATTAGTTGGATTTGCTTTAGAAACCAATAATGAACTTGCTCACGCCCAAGATAAATTAAGACGAAAGAATGCTGATTTTATTGTATTAAACTCTATGCAAGATAAAGGAGCAGGATTTGGTACAGATACAAACAAAATCACGGTACTTTCTCCTCATTCAGGCATAAAAAATTACGACCTCAAGTCGAAACAAGAGGTCGCAAAAGATATCGGTCAAATCATTGTTGAACATCAGCAACAATTATAAATTCCAAATACGGATTTCTTTTGGATAATAGTTATTAATGCGGCTTGGCATCGCTTTGATCCAGCCCAAATTGATTCCTTTATATCTAACCACAATCCACCCTTTTAAATTTTCAGGATTGATACCAACAGATAATTGTTCCTTGCGCAAGTAATTTTGTGCTTCTTCTAAATCTAATTCAATAGCTGGTAAATCCCTACGAACCAAATTACTCAAGGCTAGATCATGACTAGGAATAAGATCCTTACCTTTTAATTCACCTAATTCAGTACCTGCATTTTTCAGGTAAAGCACACTTTGCAAAGCTTGTAAGTCCTGTTCATAGCGTTGCGGAAAAATATGCAAGAAGTTGTTGTGAAGAAAAGAATAATGCCCTTCAGCATTTACCCAATTTTTCGCAAAATGTTGAGGAGCTACATTTTTCTCCTTTTTTACCTTTTTCATGGAAAAGGTGCCCTGTTCCGCCTTTTTCTTCAAAACAGCACAAAAGAATCCTTCACCTTTTAATAAATGCGGATAAAATCTATATCCAGAAGCTTTATGCTCCTTCGATTCTGTCACTGTAATTCCCCAGCTGTCATCCACTCCTATATGAACGGATTCCATCACAAACTCGCTGATTAGCCAATCTACTATTTCCTCATTTTCTTCGTTCGAATAAGAACATGTTGAATATATCAGATACCCTCCAGTCTTTAAAGCCGAGAGACTTTGACTCAAGATACGCTGTTGACGTTCGCTACACAATTTTACATTGGCTAGTGACCATTCATCAATAGCAGAATGATCCTTATGAAACATCCCCGAACCAGAGCACGGGGCATCCACTACCATTAGGTCAAAATAGCCTGGCAAACGACCAAAAGCAGATGGATCATTATTTGTCACGACTACATTCGAATTACCCCATTTTACCAAATTGGAGGTAAGTATATTTACACGTGATTTGATAATCTCGTTTGCCACTAACAAACTCTCGCTATGCAAAGTTGAATTAACTAAAGTTGATTTCCCCCCTGGCGCAGCACACATATCCAACGCTTTTATTGGAGAAGAATTTAGTTTTAATTTGCGAATCACATAATCCAAAAACATGGAACTTGCTTCTTGTGAATAATAACATCCACTATGAAACAAAGGATCTAAGGTAAACACAGGACGTTCCTTTAAATAATATGCATGCTGACACCAAGGAATTTCACGATCGATGTCATAAGTGGATACATCAAAACTTTTAGAAGGGTTTAAACGTATAGAAGTTGTTTTTTCCTCTTTATCGTGCACAGCACTGAATGCTTCATAATCAAAAGAAGGATCGCCTTTTAAAAGCGTCAATAAATCGTTCGGAAGGATATTACTCATAGTCAAAAGTAAAAATTCATAACTAAAAACTGAAATACTATTCAATTGCATTATCTTTGAAGAACATGAAGAATTTTAAGAAATATTACATTATTCCAGCTACACCAGAGGAGATCTATAAAGCGCTGACAACGGAAATAACAATACGTCTTTGGACAGGGGATATTGTGGAAATAGATCCTAGAGTTGGCGGTGAATTTTCCCTTTGGGATGGAAGCATCACTGGTAAATTTTTAGAATTAGAGCCTGATAAAAAGATCGTGCAGGAATGGTTTTTTGGTGAAGAGGAACAATCTATTGTGACTATCAAATTACACGAACATAAAAAGGGAACTTCATTTGAAGTGAATCATACGAACATACCAGATGAAGCATATGAAGATATCATTGAAGGTTGGGATAGCGAGTTTGTAGGTAGCCTCATAGATTTTTATACAGAAGAATAAGACCATTAAGTCCAAATGATTTTGTTACTCGGACTTGTTTATTTGTTCGAACTACTTTAGAGGTAATTATACTTCAAAATACTTTTATCTCGATATATTTCCTCTGCGACAATCCTTACCCGCTTAGGAATAATAATCGAATACGTCTAGAAAATAATTCTATTAAAATTAGTTAGTAAGATAGATCTTTATAAATCCTTTAAACGCAAGC
>NZ_JAAKGQ010000072.1:0-11778 GCF_011043515.1 Sphingobacterium sp. SGL-16
GTGAAGCATCTCCTGATACTATTCGTGAGTATATTCTCAATCAGGGTTAGTCGCTTACATCCCACAGGCTAAAGACCTGTGGGTTTTACGCTCCTTCATTTCATGTTTTATTTGATAATGACTTGAATGATTCGTATCCATAGCTCTTGGCTTTTATAAATAAATATTGGTAATTAAACTACAGAAATTTGAAAACTCATAATTTATACCTTCAAAAACCGTCCATTTTTACTATTTTTATGGAATCCGTAAATCCATAATAAAGATTAAATGCTATTAACTGTATTATCAGGATTAATATTTTCTATAGTTCTCATATTTTTCGGCAGGCAATTTAAAGCCAAATGGAGTATTTTACTCCCCATACTGCCTACCCTATTATTTTTATATTTTTCTACTCAAATTCCAATTATTTCAACTGGAAAATCCTTAGTCCAACATATAGACTGGGTGCCGACATTAGGTGTCAATTTTGATTTCCATTTGGATGGTCTATCCCTTTTGTTTTCCTTACTAATAACAGGAATTGGAGCTTGTATATTTTTTTACGGGAGAGCATATCTCAAAGGACATCCATATTTTGACCGCTTTTTCGGGTATTTGCTGCTTTTCATGTCAGCTATGCTCGGAGTGGTGCTATCGGATAATTTACTGTTGTTATTCGTTTTTTGGGAATTGACAAGTATTAGTTCCTTCTTTTTAATTGGCTTTAATAATGATAATGCGGATTCTAGAAAAAGTGCACTAACAGCGCTTAGCATAACAGGGTTTGGTGGATTCTTTCTTCTTTTAGCTTTAGTATTGGTAGGAAATATTGCTGGTACATACACCATTTCAGAATTAATAGATCAGCGCAATCTAATTCTCAATCACCAACAATACCCTTTAATTATTGGGTTACTTTTTGTGGGCGCTTTTACTAAATCAGCACAGTTCCCTTTTCATTTTTGGCTACCAGGAGCCATGAAAGCACCTACTCCTGTATCGGCATACTTACACTCCGCTACGATGGTCAAAGCAGGAATATATCTGTTAGCAAGATTCACTCCAGTATTAGGAGGTCATGAATATTGGAACACGACCTTATTATTTGTAGGAGGAATTACCATGTTGTACGCCTCTATACATTCGTTGTTTCGTATAGATATGAAAGCTATTCTGGCATATTCGACCATTTCGGCTTTAGGTGTTTTAACATTCTTGCTGGGTGTCGGCACACTGGAAGCGATGATAGCTGCCGCAGTATTTATTTTAGTTCATGCGCTGTACAAAGCTACATTATTCATGGTCACGGGTATTGTGGATCATGAGACGCATACTCGTGATATCACCGTTTTATCTGGATTAAGGAAAGTATTAGGCCCTGTTGCTGTTGCAGGTATTTTAGCAGCATTATCCAGCGCAGGTTTTCCTTTCTTAACATTTGGGTTTATTGGAAAGGATCTAATCTATGAAGCTACTTTAAATTACAATTTACCAGAATGGGTTTGGATACTGACAGGAGCAGCAGTTATGACTAATGTTGGCTTAGTAGCTGCAGGTTTCATGGCAGGTATTAAACCCTTTATTGGAGAATTACCTCAAGCGTTTGAAAAAGTTCATTTGCCGTACAAATCGATGTGGATTCCTCCGCTTTTACTGGCTTTATTAGGTATTGTTTTCGGTCTTCTTCCGGCCGTTGCAGGAGATTTTATCACCAATGCAGCTTCCAATGCAATTTGGGGAAATGATACTTCCGCTCACCTTAAAATATGGCATGGGTTTAATACGGTCTTTATTTTAAGTTTGGTAACACTGGTACTCGGAACAATTGTTTTCCTAATCAATAAGCCAAGTCAAGCTAAATTACAAGCCGTAGAAAAATTAAATTCTATCTCTCCACAACGTATAATCACAGGTTATGCTAACGATATTATTCGTTTTGGACAGTGGTACACTAATATTTTCCACAACGGATATTTACGATCGTATCATCTTAAAATTATTCTTTTCGCAGAAGCCCTTCTTGCTTATAGGTTATGGCTGAGCGGACCAAGTAAATTGGATGTTTGGAGTTTGACTTATCCCGACATGTATGAAGTAGCGATTGTACTCATATTAATTGGAGCTGTTTATATTGTAGTAACAGCAGCTTCTAGACTAACAGCTGTAGTGGCTATGAGTGTTATCGGCTATTGTATCTGTTTGATTTTTGTAATCTACAGTGCTCCAGATTTGGCAATGACTCAATTTACTATTGATACATTGACAACCGTATTATTCGTGTTAGTACTTTATAAATTACCACCATTTGTCAACTTGACAAGTAATACTGTTTTGGTTCGTGACGCTTTAGTAGCAGCTGGATTTGGTATAATACTATCCTTGGTAGCGTTCAAAGTATGGTCCGAACCTATTTCCACAGAAATTTCGGATTTCTATGGGGAAAATGCTTATTTATTAGCAAAAGGTAAGAACGTAGTGAATGTCATATTGGTTGACTTTAGAGGTATCGATACGATGTTTGAGACAGTCGTATTAAGTATTGCTGCATTAGGTGTGTATAGTTTGATTCGTTTACGTTTAAAATCGTCGGAGAAAGAATAATGAAAAGTCCCATATTACAATCTGCAACTAAATATTTGTTGCCAATACTGTTACTGTTTTCTTTCTTCCTATTACTTCGTGGACATTATTACCCGGGAGGAGGATTTGTTGGAGGATTGGTGGCATCCATTGCATTTGTATTGCATAGTTTCGCTAATGGACCAGAGGAAACTATGAAGATTTTGAAAAGAAAGCCTCTATCCCTTATTCCTACAGGATTGGCTATTTCAGCTTTGAGCGTTACACTACCTTTATTATTGGGGTATCCCCCTATGACTGGTTTATGGTTTGAAGAACCTATTCCTTTTATCGGAATGATAGGGTCTTCTCTATTTTTTGACTTAGGCGTGTATTTGGTAGTTATTGGGGTGGTGTTAACGATTCTTTTCACTATTTCATTAAATAATTTAGAAGAAAAAGGTTAATGGAGTTATTACTTATCATATTAATTGGATTACTATATGGTGCTGGTGTGTACCTGATACTACGGAGGAGTATGGTGAAACTTCTCTTAGGTATTATGTTTTTGGGCACTGGCGCAAACATTTTGATTTTCTTGTTAGGAGGAATTACAAAAGGGAAACCACCTGTTATCGATGAAGCCCTAAAAATGTTTCAAGATAGCTATGCAGATCCTATTCCTCAAGCCTTAATATTGACCGCTATCGTAATCAGTTTCGCCTTGACGGCATTCGCTATTGTGTTATTGAAGCGTGTATATGCGCTTGTTGATTCGGATGATTTGGACGATTTAAATACACCGGAGGAGGAAGATATATGATTGACAATCACATTTTAGGTCCGGTATTTATACATTTATTTACTGCTATACTCCAATTAATAGCTTGGCGTAAAACAGTGACACAACGCTACATTAGCGGTATTGGTTCATTTCTTGGTGTTTTGGTTGCTATTCGATTATTGTCCAAAGTACAAGACCAAGGAATTTTGACGTTGAATGCTTCCAATTGGGAATCTCCATTTGGGATTGTTTTTGTAGCCGACCTGTTGAGTAGTACGTTGGTATTGATTACCTCTTTGGCGGGCTTAGCCGTATCATTATTTTCCTCAACTGGAATTAATAGACAGCGAATGCTATATGGGTACTTTCCGATTTTCCACTTTTTGGTGATGGGGCTTAATGGTGCCTTTCTGACGGGTGATATCTTCAACCTTTATGTTTGGTTTGAGGTGATTATCATTTCTTCTTTTGTACTCATGACTTTAGGAGGAAGAAAAACACAGCTTGAAGGAGCCGTTAAATACATGGCATTAAACATCTTAGCCTCTACTTTTTTCCTAACGGGAATAGGAATTCTTTACGGAATAACAGGTTCTTTGAATATGGCCGACCTTTCCCAAAAGATAAAATTGGTAAACAATCAGTTTTTGATTGGTATCACTTCAACGTTCTTTTTATTAGGATTTGGTATCAAATCAGCGGTTTTTCCATTATACTATTGGTTGCCATCCTCTTACCACACCCCACCTTCGGCTGTTGCCGCTACGTTTGGCGGACTTTTAACCAAAGTAGGTATTTATGCCATGTTGCGTGTATTTAGTTTGATATTTATTCCTGATGAATTCACACGTAATCTTTTAATGATATTAGCTGTTCTCACTATTGTTACAGGAAGCTTAGGTTCATTAATAAAATTAAACATTAGAAGATTGTTCTCTTATCTAATTGTTTGCCATATAGGCTTTATGATTGGTGGTATTGGAATGTTCACTAAAGTAGCTTTGATGGGAACTGTATTCTATTTATTCCATGATATTTTGGTGAAAACCAATATGTTTTTGATTGCTGGCCTCATTCGCCAAATGCGTGGAACGATGGATATGAAATCCTTGGGTGGAATCTATGCGCAGTATCCTAAAATATCATTATTAATTGCATTGGTATTATTTTCATTAGTAGGAATTCCACCTTTATCAGGTTTTTGGCCTAAAGTATTTCTATTCAAAGAGGCATTTAATATTAGCGAATATGCTTTTGTCGCAGCATTAGTTTTAGGAAGTTTCGTAACCCTATTCGTCATCGCTCGAATGTGGTCAGAAGTATTTTGGAAAGATGTTCCTTCAGATGTAAATATAGAAGACAAATACAACCCTATGCCTTTGGCAAGAAGAATATTATTGGTAATGCCCATTGCATTATTGGCAATAGCAACCGTATTCATAGGGATAAATGCAGAAGTTGTAGTCAAATTGGTGGATCAAATTGCCAGTCAATTGGTCGACACCTCGAGTTATGTAGAAGCGGTTTTGGGAAAACAAAATTAGTAGTATGATTAAACAGTTTTTGATGAACTTACTGCTATCGTTTATCTGGGTAGCACTAACAGGTTCCATGTATTATACGAATTTTGTATTTGGGTTTATGCTTGGATTCGGAATTCTATGGGTCATGAACCGCACGGATGGTGACCGAAGTTACTTTTCTAAAGTGCCGCGTATAATAAGTTTTATATTCTATTTCATCTGGGAAATGATAAAAGCAAATGTGCAAGTCGCATATGATGTAATGACTCCCAAGTACTTTATGAAACCTGGAATAGTAAAATTCCCTTTGAATGCTAGAACTGATACAGAAATAAACTTGCTGTCTACAATGATTTCGCTAACACCGGGAACGTTGATAATTGACATCAGTGAAGACAAAAAAACGATGTACATCCATGTGATGTATCTCAATAATCCAGAGAAATTTGTGCGTGATATGAAGACTGGGTTAGAAAGAAGATTATTGGAGGCTATACGATGACATTAGAAAAGTATTTTGATTATTTCATCCTACCGATATTAACGATATCCGTTATTTTGGTATTTATTCGTTTGATTAAAGGTCCAAAGGTCGTTGACCGCGTAATTGCCTTGGATCTCATCATCACCATTGGTATTGGGATCATTACGATTTTTACCATCCGTTCTAACCAAAAAGTATTATTGGATGTGGCGATAATGTTGGCACTGATCGCCTTTTTGGGCACGGTTGCCTTTTCATTTTACATAGAAAAAAGAGAAGATGATTAATATTATAATAGGAATATTAAGCACGGTAGGTGCTTTTGCGATATTTTTTGCTTCGTTGGGAATATTAAGAATGCCCGATTTTTATCTGCGACTTTCGGTTACGGTAAAAGCCGCGACATTGGGTGTGGGTTTATTGTTATTTTGTGCAGCTATTATCTTCCCTGATATTTCGGTAAGTACCAAAGCTCTCGCCATTACCTTTTTCTTAATAATAACCTCTCCTATTGCTGCACACATGATTGGACGTGCTGCTTACTTTACGGGAACACCACTTTGGAAAGATACCATTGTCGATGAACTTAACGGTATGTATGATAAAGAAACACACGAATTAAAAAACGAGAAGCAAGTCGATCTGTCTGTCATATGTGGAGATGAACCTGATCAAATCGCCGACACGGAAGAAGAAACGAAATAAACAAATAAGTCCGATGATGAATCAGACTTATTTGTTTTATTAAGCAGCTTTTAATTGCTGAAGTTTTGTTTTCAATGTAGGATAAATAAATACCGCACCCAATATAATGATTGCTCCAGCATAAAAGCCGGTACTCATTTTCTCTGTACTTCCCAAAAAGAAGAAAGCCAACATAATTCCATATACAGGTTCTAAATTTGTCACCAAGGCCACCGTAAAAGCGGATAACTCTTTCATCACAGCAACACCAAGTACATAAGCTAACGCTGTACAAACAGAGCCTAAAAGGAATAGATTCACGAAATCAGAAGTAGACAATAGCATATGTTGATCAAACTGCCCTGTAGCTAGCAGCACAACAGACACACCTAAAAACGCACCAATCATTTCATATTGAGTAATAATGCTCGGTTTGGTTTTCTGAACCATCTTTCCATTCAGGATAGAAAACACACTTGCACACAATGCTGCAGCTAAACCTAATGATATCCCCAACCAATATTTAAACTCAAATTTGAAAATCAAGTATATTCCTAAGATGATAACTAATCCTACCACAATATCGCCTACGGATAATTTGCGTTTATAGAACAACGGTTCCAAGATGGATGTAAATAACGTCAAGGATGATAGGGACACTAATGTCACCGAAACGGTGGAAACTTTTATTGCTTGGAAAAATAATACCCAGTGTAACCCCACCAATAAGCCTACCCCCATAAACTTAAGAATATCTCGCGTTGGGACTAGGATTTTTTCCCGAATAATTAAATGATAACCGATTAAGGTGACCGCTGCAATCAACACACGATACCAAACCAATTGAAGAGCGGGTGTAGAAATTAGAGAACCAAGGACTCCTGTGAAGCCCCAGATAAGCACCGTAAAATGTAATATTAACAAATTACGATTGCGAGTAAAAAAATTCATAGATAAATTATTTTGGCGCCTTTTTGAGCAAAATAAGTGTTAAGATTAAAAACATAATGCTTGGTGTAAGCACGGCTAACAAAGGAGGAAAACCGCCCTTTAAGGCAAACATCGTCGTAAACTGATTCAGTACTAAGAAAGTAAAACTCAAACCAATACCAATACCCAAACTTAAACCGATACCACCGCGAACTTTCTTTGAAGATAGCGCTACACCCATCATGGTCAATATAAATGCCGCAAAAGGACTGATCCAACGTTTATACTTTTCTAAAAGCAAATCCGTCATCATACCTGTACCTCGGGTTTCTTCTTTGGCGATACGCTCATTCAACTCTTTGGTAGTCATCGCTGTAAAGACATTCTCATAAGTTTCGAAGTCTCTTGGCAACATATCCAGTGTGGTGTCGCGTTTATCACCTTTATCCATTTTCTCTTTGAGACCTGTGATAATACGATTGGTATAATTTTCAATTCGCCATTTGTTCTGCGTGGAATCCCAGACTACACGATCAGCCATCAGCTTCTCCGTCATTTCAATTCCATCAAATTTTTCCAACACAAAATTATAGCCTATAGCTGCTTTGGTATCAAAATTTTCAATGAACACATAGGTATTGCTGTCAATTTGCATGTGGGTAGAAGTCGTGTTAGTACTCACCTTATGTGGCTTGACATAGACATTTTCAAAATTTACTTTAATGCGATTCGTCGCTGGAAGAATCCAAAGATTGGAAATAAGTGTAAATGCAAAGATAATTCCTGCGCCGAATAGATAAGGTCGCAACATTCTGTTGAAACTCATACCGCCATTCAGAATAGGAACAATTTCCGTTTGATCTGCCATCTTAGAAGTGAAGAAAATCACCGCAATAAAGTTGATCAATGGCGTCAGCATATTCAAGAAAAATGGCACTGACCCCAACGCATAATATTTAAGCAACACATCAACAAATGAAGCCTTATTTTTTAGGAAGTCGTCCAGTTTCTCCGAAATATCAAAAATCACAATGACAACAATGAAAATGGCTACCGTAAAAACGAAGGTAGTCATGTATTTCTTGAAGATATAGCGATCGATGATATTCATTGCCTCAAATTAAATAGTAATATTTGAAAAGTAAAAATGTTTACAGACGTTGTCCTAATATTTTAACCATTTTTTCTTTCCAATCGTAGAATGTACCTTCTACAATTTTCTCTCGAGCTGATTTTACCAACCACAAATAAAAATGCAAGTTGTGCAAAGAAGCAATTTGTGCCCCTAATATTTCTTGGGATTTAATCAAATGTCTTAAATATGCTTTTGTATACACCTGATCCATCATCAAATCACTTTCAGCCTCGATTGGAGAGAAATCATCTTTCCATTTTTCATTTTTAATATTGATAATACCATTACGAGTGAAAAGCATACCATTGCGCGCATTACGTGTCGGCATCACACAGTCAAACATATCAATACCAAGAGCAATATTTTCCAAAATATTGATTGGCGTACCCACACCCATCAAATATCTTGGTTTATCTTTCGGAAGAATATTGGTTACCACTTCGGTCATGGCATACATTTCTTCTGCTGGTTCACCTACAGAAAGTCCACCGATAGCATTACCTTCGCGCTCAAATGAAGCGATTACTTCTGCTGATTTCGCACGCAAGTCCTTATATACCGAACCTTGAACAATAGGAAACAATGTCTGATCGTAACCATATAAAGGTTCTGTACTATCAAAACGATCACAACAACGCTTCAGCCAACGGTGTGTCATATCTAATGAACGACGAGCATAGTTATAATCACAAGGATATGGCGTACACTCATCAAATGCCATAATAATATCCGCACCGATGATACGTTGGGTATCCATTACATTCTCAGGTGTAAATAAATGTTTTGATCCATCCACATGGGAACGGAAAGTAACGCCTTCTTCGCGGATTTTACGTACTTCAGTTAAAGAATAAACTTGGTAACCTCCCGAATCTGTCAAAATAGGTTTATCCCAACCATTGAATTTGTGCAATCCTCCTGCTTTATTCAACACATCCAATCCTGGTCTCAGGTACAAATGATAGGTATTTCCTAAAATAATTTGAGCCTGGATATCATTCACTAATTCATGTTGATGCACAGCCTTCACTGTTCCTGCAGTTCCTACAGGCATAAAAATCGGAGTTTCAATTTTCCCGTGAGCTGTCTCTAATACCCCCGCACGTGCTTTGGAAAGTTTATCTTGAGCTTGAAGCGTAAATTTCATATACTTATTAAAAATCAGGTGCAAAAATACTATAAAAATCTGAGCCTACGGCATCTGCTCTATTTTATTAGCAATTCTTAACTGTTTGATGATAATTTTAGAAAATATCATTCTATCTTTGAACCTTCATATGAATATTGATTTAGACATTGTTATAAAAATTCCTTACCTGCTTTACGGCATTTTAGGCATATTTCTGCTTATACAACTGTATTATATCTTATTTGTCTACAGCAAACTGTCTTCTTACAAAGTCAAAAGTTATCAAGATTCTACAAACCTACAGCCTGTTTCTGTTTTAATCTGTGCGCACAACGAAGAAGAAAACTTAAAGCAATTTTTACTTGGTGTGCTAGTGCAGGATTACCCCAATTTTGAAGTCATTGTGGTAAATGATTTTTCGACAGATGAGACAAAATGGGTATTAGAAGATTTCAAACGTCAATATCCGCACCTGCGAATTGTGGACATCAAAGAGCATATCAAATTAAAGAATTCAAAAAAATTCGCATTGACATTAGGGATAAAAGCTGCTCAGCATGATGTGCTGATTATGACAGATGCCGATTGTCAACCTCAAAGTAATCAATGGCTCAAAGAAATCGCTGGAGCCTATTCTGAAGGTAAAGAAATTGTTTTAGGTTATTCACCCTATTTCAAAAAGTCTGGTTTTTTAAATAAACTAATTCGTTTTGAAACGGCGCATACAGCTATGAGTTATTTATCATATGCCTTAAAACGCAACACCTATATGGGCGTCGGCCGTAATCTTTCTTATCTAAAGGCATTATTTTTCAAAGGCAAAGGTTTTAATGCACACATGCATATCAAATCGGGTGATGATGATTTATTTGTCAACCATAATGCTACTCGACATAACGTGAATATAGCAATTCACCCCGATGCTCATGTCTACTCAAATCCTAAAGAAACTTGGAAAAGCTATTATAAACAAAAAGCAAGACATGCAGGAGCTTCCGTACTTTACAAAAAATCGCATCAGCGAATGCTGGGCACACAATTAGTTACTGCTTTTTTATTTTATGTAATGCTAATGGTATGTATAGCCTGCTATCCATCACTATGGTTTGTTGGCGTAGGAATATTCTTTCTTCGTTTTATCTGCCAGTTGATTGTATTTTCATCCATTTATAAAAAACTAGCAGTCAAAGACTTATTAGCTTGGTTATTCATTTTGGATGTCTTTTACTATTTTTACATCTGTTTGAACGGTTTATTTAACCGAAAAAAGAAACAAAAATCTTGGAAATAGCTTTAAAATCTAAGCTATTTTCTATCACTATTTAAAATACAAGGAATCGTGAATCCAACAGTAGATATTATTTACAACTATTTTCCACGTCTTACGGAAAAACAAAAAGAGCAGTTCGCTAAATTAGCGGAGGTATATCCTTTTTGGAACGACCAGATCAATGTCATCTCCCGTAAGGATATCGAAAGTTTATACTTGAAGCATGTATTGCATTCTTTGGGCATTGCAAAATTCGTAACGGAGTTTACTCCTGGCACTCGCATTTTGGATGTTGGAACCGGTGGGGGTTTCCCAGGTATTCCGTTAGCAATTATGTTTCCAGAAGTACAATTTCATTTGGTGGATTCGATTGGAAAAAAAATTAAAGTTGTTCGCGAAGTGGCAGCAGCAATTGGTTTAACTAATGTAGAAGCTGACCATATGCGCGTAGAACAATTGGATTACAAATATGACTTTGTGGTATCCAGAGCGGTAACTCGCTTAGCAGAATTTACACCTTGGATCCGAAATAAATTCGAGAAAAAAGACAAAAATGGAATTCCTAACGGCCTCCTTTACCTTAAAGGAGGCGACCTTAAAGAAGAGATTAAAGAATCGAAGTTGAAAGCAGAATTGCATCCTTTGTCTTCTTATTTCAAGGAAGATTTCTTCGATACAAAATATGTGGTCTATGTACCTATGTAATAAAAACAATAGCTTCTCTGATTGGAGAAGCTATTGTTCTTTTAGCGAATTCCATCTCGGTAATTTCATTCACTCATGAATTATTGCTGCTGAATCCCTATATATCCGCATACTCTTTACCACATATTCTACTTTTTCATAATAGCTTGCATTTTCCAGAAAACCTGGTTGTGGCAGGAAATACATTTGAAAATAAAAAAGAGAATCTCCTTTCAAATTCGTCAAATCTAAGGTCAAAGGCTTCCAAAGAGCCTTTGTTCTTTCTATATTATATTCGTTTTCAAATACGCGTTGCAAGCGTCTAGAATTCTTTCCAATTTTACTGAAATGACTATATATTTTATTTATATTGATTGCTATACCACCTAAAGGATTTATTTGTACAGGTTTTTTATTATCACCCCACATGTGAACTACCCATTTGCTAAAGACAAATGGGCTTCGGGCTTCACAGACTTGTGCTTTGTTGCCAAAGTCTTATTTGAGTCTCCGCCCGTGTAATCGCCAGTTCCTGACGATATTATTCTTAATCCTTCTTTCAGAATGTTTTTTGCAGCGTTTAAATCACGGTCTAAAACGTGTCCATTTTT
>NZ_JAAKGQ010000073.1:0-11624 GCF_011043515.1 Sphingobacterium sp. SGL-16
ACGGCTTCCTTCAGATTCCCCCTCGCGAAGGACACCCTTGCCTTAAGTTGACGTTTCCCACTATCAAGGCACGTTCGGGACTTACACCCTAGAGTTCACGCACATGCCGGGCGCACATAAAATAAATGGTTTCTCCTTAACGGAAAAACCATTTCAAAAAAGCTAATCACCTTATATTTTATCAATTAAATTGAAAACTTAGATTATGTTCCTCGATAAGACGGCGTAAATTGCTCAAGGCATATCGCATACGACCAAGTGCTGTATTAATACTAACATCCGTGATTTCAGCGATGTCTTTGAAGCTCATATCACAGAAATGTCTCATGATAAGCACTTCCTTTTGATCATCCGGCAGCAGTTGAATCAATTTTTTCAAATCAACATCAATCTGCTTTTTGACTAGCTTGCGCTCCGCATCTTCATCTGCAAAATCCATTACTTCAAAAATATCATATCCCTCATTGTTAATCACTGTGGGGCTACGCTTTTCCTTGCGGAAATAATCAATTACCATATTATAGGCAATACGAATCACCCATGGCAAAAATTTACCTTCTTCATTGTAGCCACCAGACTTAATGGTATTAATGACTTTTATGAAAGTTTCCTGAAAAATATCCTCAGCAATAAATTCGTCTTTGACACGCATATATATGGAGGTATATATCTTACTCTTATAGCGTTCTAACAAAACCTTCAAACCATTCTCTTCACCATTTGCATAAAGATGAATCAGTTCCTGATCAGTTATGTTATTCACATTTTTCATAACATTTCTTATTTAAGTTACAGCAAAAATTAAATTCGAGTAAGTGTGTTTCGATAGGCGTTTATATTTTATTTATAACAATTATTAATATAGCTAACTATTTACATAAAAGTAGGGTAAAATCTACAAAAAATCAAAAAGATTAGCTATCATTTAACATAAATTCACATTGTGGTTTACTAGAATTATACCACAAAAAAAGCACCAAAGTTTTCTTTGGTGCTTTTTAAAATATATAATTACAATTATATTACTTGTACAATGGGAATTTAGCCATCATTTCTTTCACTTTACCGTGAATTTTATCTAATTGAGCTTCATTACCACGGTTTTTCAATGCCTCATTGATTAATTCACCGATTTGAATCATTTCAGCTTCTTTCACTCCACGAGTTGTAATCGCAGCAGTACCGAAACGTACACCTGATGTCACGAAAGGCGAACGCGTATCAAAAGGAACCATATTTTTGTTAGTAGTGATACCCGCTTGACCCAATACTGCTTCAGCTTCCTTACCTGAGATATCTTTATTACGTAAGTCAACCAACATTAAGTGGTTATCTGTACCACCAGAGATAATTTTGTAATCAAGGTCAATGAAGAATTTAGCTAAAGCTTGCGCATTAGCTTGAACTTGTTTAGCATATACCAAATAATCATCTGTCAACGCCTCGCCAAAAGCAACAGCTTTCGCCGCTATAGTGTGCTCTAAAGGACCACCTTGAGTACCTGGGAATACCGCTAAATCCAATAATTGAGTGATTGTACGAGTTTCGCCTTTAGGAGTTTTAATACCCCAAGTGTTTTCGAAATCTTTACCTACCATGATCATACCACCACGAGGACCACGTAATGTCTTGTGCGTAGTTGTCGTTACGATGTGACAGTGAGGAAGTGGATCAGACAATAACCCTTTAGCAATAAGACCTGCTGGGTGAGAAATATCCGCCATAACTAAAGCTCCGATCTCGTCAGCTACTTTACGAATGCGAGCATAATCCCAATCGCGAGAATAAGCAGAAGCACCACAAATAATCATTTTTGGTTTTTCGCGTAACGCTGTTTCCTCTAATGATTCGTAATCGATTAGACCTGTATCTTCTTTTACACCATAAAATAATGGCTGGTAGATTTTACCCGATAAGTTCGCTGGAGAACCGTGAGTCAAGTGACCACCATGAGACAAGTCAAGACCTAAAATCTTATCACCAGGTTTGATTGTTGCTAAAAATACAGCTGCGTTAGCTTGTGCACCTGAGTGAGGTTGTACGTTTACCCATTCAGCACCGAATAATTGTTTTGCTCTATCAATAGCAATTGTCTCGATAGTATCCACTACTTCACAACCACCATAATAGCGTTTTCCCGGAAGACCTTCTGCATATTTATTAGTCAATACAGAACCAGCAGCTTCCATCACTTGTTTACTTACAAAGTTTTCCGAAGCAATTAATTCGATACCTTCTTCTTGGCGTTTTAGCTCGTCAGCGATTAGATTAAAGATGGCTTGATCTCTTTCCATTATACTTTAATTATTTTTGGATATTCGTATTGTTTAAAATTGACGCAAATATACGATTATCTTACCTTTTCTTTAAATTCTTTAACACTTCTTTTTTAAAAGAATGTATTAACAATAAATTCTTCACTAAAGCCTTCCGAATCTTTGAAAAAGTAAAATATTATTAGGCAGTAAGCTCTTTTTTTAGAATTATTTGAGCAGCCTCATAAGGATTCACTTCTAATTCCGCAACATGTTTTAGCACAACAGCTACATAATCATCTATTTTGGCACCCAAAGGAATCACTCTTGCTGTATTCTTAAAAAGGCTAATTGTACTTTCTTTCAAATCTTTCACATTAGTCCACGCTGCATCTGAAACGTATAACTGTTGAGTAAAATTATGTTGGTATTCATTTTCAATATCATTTATCAACAATTGTTTAAATTCATCTATGGATATACTATTGGAATGATGACGCAACATCACTTGATAAGGAGAAATGCGGTGTGCAAATAAAATTAATCTTTCATAAGCTGCGTATTTCAGATGTTGGGTATTCTTGAGCAAGTCTTTGTTTTGTCCAATATCACTTACTTTGAGAAAAAGATATTCAACTTTGGGCCATACCACATAAAATGCCAGTACCAAGGCCACCAAGACTCCGAATGAGATAATAAATAACTGTTTCAGCAACTCTTCAAATTCCATGTATTTTAGTGTTTATAAATTGTCAAAAAAACTTAGGTTCTATTTAAAAGCCTAAAAATATGTAATTTTGCTTAACAATCAATTTAGAAAGGATATTCGATGAGTACTGAAAATATAACAGCTGCAGCACCAGTTACTTTAACAGCAGGAGCCGTTGCAGAATTAAAGAAATTAATAGATCAACAAGAGTTAGGTCCAGACTTTGGTTTACGTCTTGGTGTAGAAGGTGGTGGATGTTCGGGAATGAGCTACATTTTAGGATTTGACACAAAGAAAGATGGTGATTCAGAATACGAAATTGAAGGAATTCGTGTTTTTATGAATAAAGCACATGGAATGTATCTAGCAGGTATGGAAGTTGATTTCAAAAACGGATTAGATGCACGTGGCTTTACTTTCAACAACCCTAACGCGACTAGCACTTGCGGTTGTGGATCAAGTTTCTCCGCATAATATTTTTTATTTTACGTTTAATACAACAAAAGCACTTCCATGGGAAGTGCTTTTGTTGTATACGTGGATTTCCTAATAAATTAGTCCCAAATAATCTATTAGAGGTGTTCAATAAATATAGTATAAATAGCACTGCAAGGTTTAACAACTAAATTGTTATGAAACTTTTTTAGAACATATCTTAAATTTGAACTATTCAATTTTCGACCAATCCTAGCAATATCTGGACTTTCTAAAAATTCCTGTTCTGACCATTTTTGATCATATACAAAAAGCATTTCCCCTTCAAGACGTATACTATTACTAATCGGTTCAATAAAATATAATGTTAAAGAATCTTTATACAAAAAGAAAGACTCTCCATAATCTATATCCTCCACAGTAATTTCATTACCAATTTTATTTACCTTAAATTCATGTCGACTGTATATTGGACGTCCATATCTAATTGGGGGCAAATATTTAATTGGATTAATTATCAAATAATCATCTAATTGTTTTTTCAACCACGAATTCTCTGAGTGTGTGGTCATTTCTATATTCGATTTATTATAGGCAAAATATAGCTTAAATTGAGCACTAAATTCATTAGGAATTACTTCCAACGTTTTTAAGTACTTTTTGAATGAATCACAAAATTTTCTATTACCTCCACCAAATTCTGCACTGATACCTGGATTAGGAAATACCACGTTTCCAACATTTTTTAAATGATCATACTCATATACATCCACTATTTGCATATTAGACAACAAATCATTAATCCCAACTACCATATAAATTATTGAATCTTGAATACTTTCATTATTTACAACAAACTTATTCAAAAGCCTATATTCATCTTTACTCCAATGCACAGAGTCTTTAATTCGATAAAATGTAGGTCCCTTTGTGAAGATTAATCCACTACTACTTAATGGCACATGTAAACTCCATCTCATGTCATTAAAAAATGTCTGGAAGTTTTTAGAAAGCTTTATCAAATTTGAATCACTTTCCGACTGAGAATACACTTTAGATAAAATTAACAGATAGAAGAATACAATAAAAAAACGTTTCATACCTCAATGATGCTAAAATTGATTTTATTCCACAAGAAATCTAATCCGAAATTCATAAATACTCATCTAACTATGCTTCGCTTTTTTCACCTTCCATATTTAAAGTTATTTCGTTAAATTAGCGACCTTTGAAAAATTGATATAAAATACGTGATGTACAAGGAATATAAGCAGTTAAATTTACCGGAAATCGGAAAGGAAGTTTTAAGACGTTGGGGTGCGGAAAACATTTTCGCAAAGAGTATTTCGAATCGTCCTGCAAGCAAACCATACACTTTTTATGAAGGTCCGCCTTCGGCGAATGGTATTCCAGGCATTCACCACGTGATGGCTCGTACGATTAAGGATATTTTCTGTCGTTATAAAACCTTGAAAGGCTACCAAGTAAAACGTAAAGGTGGTTGGGATACGCACGGTCTTCCTATTGAGTTGGCTGTAGAGAAATCTTTGGGTATTACCAAAGAAGATATCGGCACAAAAATTTCTGTCGAAGAGTACAACAATGCTTGTCGCAAAGAAGTCATGAAATACACCGATGTATGGAATGACTTAACAGAAAAAATGGGCTACTGGGTGGACTTAGAAAATCCATACATTACTTATCAAAACGAATACATCGAAACATTGTGGTTCTTGTTGAAAGACTTATACAAAAAAGGTCTTTTGTACAAAGGATACACCATTCAACCCTATTCACCTGCTGCAGGTACAGGTTTAAGTTCACACGAATTAAACCAACCTGGCACGTACAAAGATGTAAAAGACACTACTATCGTCGCTGAATTCCGTGTGGACAAAACACAAGTTCATCCGTTGATTAATATCTTAGTAGAATCAGCGGATGAAGATGTGGCTTTCATCGCTTGGACGACTACGCCTTGGACATTACCAAGTAACTCGGCTTTAGCTGTAGGTCCAAAAATTGAATACGTAAAAATCAAAACTTTCAACCAATACACAGGTTCTCCTGTTTCTGTGATCTTAGCGAAAAGCTTGATCGGTAAACATTTCAAAGCTGAAGGTCAAAACGCTTCATTCCAAGATTACAAAGTAGGCGACAAAATTGTTCCTTGGGAACAAGTAGCTGAATTCTCAGGTGCGGAATTGGTCGGTTTACGTTACCACCAATTGTTACCTTATATCTCTTCAGAGGAATTATTAGAAAAAGCTTTCCGTGTCATTCCAGGTGACTTCGTGACAACAGAAGATGGTACAGGTATCGTTCACATTGCTCCTACTTATGGTGCAGATGACTTTAGAGCTGCCAAAGAAGCTGGTGTACCGGGAATTTTGGTAAAAGACGAAAATGGTAAAGAAGTGCCTACAGTTGACCGTACAGGTCGTTTTGTAAAAGAAGTAACTGATTTTGCAGGGCGTTTCGTAAAAGAAGAATACTATTCGGAAGAAGAACGAGCTGATAAAGACTTCCGTCCGACAGATGTATTAATCGCTATCAAGTTAAAAGAAGATAACAAAGCGTTCGACGTTAAAAAATACGAACACACCTACCCACACTGTTGGCGTACAGATAAGCCTGTATTGTACTATCCATTGGATAGCTGGTTTATCAAAACTACTTCTGTAAAAGAGAAATTGGTAGAATTAAACAAAACTATCAACTGGAAGCCAGAAGCTACAGGTTCAGGTCGTTTTGGCAACTGGTTAGAAAACTTAGTAGACTGGAACTTATCACGTTCTAGATATTGGGGGACACCACTTCCAATTTGGAGAACAGAAGATGAGAACGAGGAAATCTGCATCGGTTCAATGATTGAATTGAAAGGATTATTGCAAGCTTCTTTGGAGTCAGATGTACTTTCAGCTGAAGAAAAAGCCGTGAACAAAGAATACTTAGACAAATTCGGTTCTGATAAATTAGACTTACACCGTCCTTATGTAGACCATATCGTGTTAGTATCCGAATCAGGACAAAAAATGTTCCGTGAGCCGGACTTAATTGATGTTTGGTTTGATTCAGGTGCGATGCCTTATGCGCAATGGGGATTAGATTACGATAAATTAGCAGCTGGCGATCCTCTTCCTTTCAAATCGGATTACGATTCAGCATTCCCTGCAGATTTCATCGCGGAAGGTGTTGACCAAACACGTGGTTGGTTCTTTACGCTTCACGCGATTTCGACAATGGTTCGTGGTTCTGTTGCTTTCAAAAACGTCGTATCTAACGGATTGGTATTAGACAAAAATGGTAACAAAATGTCTAAACGTCTTGGAAACGGCGTGGACCCATTTGCTACAATCGAGAAATACTCAGCTGATGCGACACGTTGGTACATGATCAGCAATGCTTCTCCTTGGGATAACTTGAAATTCAACGAAGAAGGTTTGGACGAAGTTCGTCGTAAATTCTTCGGTACATTGTATAATACGTACGCATTCTTCGCTTTATACGCGAACATCGACAAATTCAGCTACGCTGAACCAGAGATTGCACTTGAAAATCGTCCAGAAATCGACAGATGGATTATCTCCTTATTGAATACCTTGACTAAACAAGTAGACGAATTCTATGCAGATTACGAACCAACAAAAGCCGCTCGTGCTATTCAAAATTTTGTAGACGAGCATTTGAGTAACTGGTACGTACGTTTGTGTCGCCGTCGTTTCTGGAAAGGTGAATACACAGCAGATAAGATTTCTGCTTACCAAACTTTGTATACTTGTTTGGACACTATCGCCAAATTAATGGCGCCAGTTTCGCCGTTCTTTGCAGATCAATTGTATTTGGATTTGAACAACGCAACGAAAAAAGAAAATTTTGAGTCAGTGCACTTGGCTGACTTCCCTGCATATCACACGGATCTGGTAGACACTGCTTTAGAAGAAAGAATGGCATTAGCACAAGACATTTCTTCGTTAACATTGTCTCTACGCAAAAAAGTTGGTATCAATGTACGTCAACCATTAAGCAAGATATTGGTTCCTGTGTTGGATTCTTCTTTCCAAGAAAAGGTAGAGAAGGTAAAAGACTTGATCTTGTCGGAGACAAACATAAAAGGCATTGAGTTTATCACAGACACCACAGGAATTATCAAGAAAAAAATCAAACCAAACTTCAAAGCGTTAGGTGCTAAAGTGGGAAAAGATATGAAAGTCGTGAGTACGGCTATTCAAGGATTAGGTGCTGAGGAGATCAGTACACTTGAGAAAAATGGATCATTAGTTCTTGCAGATACGGGTTATACGATAGGATTGGAAGATGTAGAAATCATCGCAGAAGATGTGGCAGGATGGCAAGTAGCGAATTTAGGTAATTTGACTGTAGCTTTGGATATCCAAATCACAGCAGAATTAAAGCAAGAAGGAATCGCTCGTGAGCTAATTAACCGCATTCAAAACTTACGTAAAGAAAAAGGATTCGAAGTGACTGACAGAATTCGTTTACAAGTAAGTAGAAATAATGAGATCGAAGAAGCTGCCAAAAATAATTTATCGTATATTTGCACCGAAATACTAGCTGATTCATTTGAATTCGTGGATGTTGTAGAAACCAATGACAGCATCGAGATCAATGAAAGTAAACTTGAGGTATTAATCGCAAAAAATTAGATCATGGGAGAAAACACAGAAAAGACACGTTATAGTGACGCGGAATTACAAGAATTCAAAGCAATTATTCTTGAGAAATTGAGAATTGCTAGAGAAGAACTGGATGCATTAACTAAAACATTGAGTGGTGGTAATGCGAACGGAACAGATGATACCGCAGGTACGTATAAAACGTTAGAAGATGGTTCAGCTACCCTAGAGAAAGAGCAAACTAATCAATTAGCTGCTCGTCAAAAGAAGTTTATTGATAACTTAGAAGCTGCGCTTGTACGTATTGAAAACAAAACTTACGGTATCTGTAGAGAGACAGGTAAATTAATTCAAAAAGAACGTTTGAAAGCGGTTCCTCACACTACTTTGAGTATTGAGGCCAAAAACAAACAATACTAGACAAAAAATTAAAGCAAAAGATAGCCTTTGCAATGCTTAAATTGTAAAGGCTATTTTATGAAATTGATATGAAAGGCTACACAAGACCCATTACATTAATTGCTATTATCTTACTTATAGACCAACTCTCCAAGTTTTGGGTAAAATTAAATATGACCATCGGTCAAGATTTCAACGTTATTGGTAATAAGTTCCTAATTCATTTTATTGAAAACCCAGGTATGGCCTACGGTATGGAATTCGGTGGTGAATATGGAAAATTATTTTTAACTGTGTTTCGTATCCTTGCTGTTGGTGGTATTGGTTATGGATTACATTATATGATTCAAAATAAATACAACCGTGGATTTATTTTGAATGTAGCCTTAATATTTGCTGGAGCTGTAGGTAATATTATTGACTCTGTATTTTATGGAGTAATTTTTAGCGAAAGCACCTATTACGAGAAAGCAACATTGTTTCCTGAAGCTGGAGGTTATGCCTCATTATTACATGGAAAAGTAGTGGATATGTTATATTTTCCACTTATAAATGGTACATTCCCATCTTGGTTTCCAATTTGGGGAGGTGAAGATTTCTTATTTTTTAGACCTGTTTTTAACATTGCTGACTCCGCTATTTCAGTGGGTGTCTTCTTAATATTAATCTTCCAAAAAAGATATTTTAAAGAAGAACATAAGGAAAAAGAAACGCCACATAGCGAGATACTTGAAGATTAGAATAGAATATAAGGGTTAGATGTAAAATCTAGCCCTTTATTTTTATATTTATACCTCACTACATAAGGTTATGAAAAGACTTTTTCCGTTATTTATTCTTCTTTTAGTTTTACTAAGTGCCAAACTTACAGCACAAGAAATCGAAATTAGTCGATTGAAAAAGCATATCTTTTATTTGGCAGATGATAAAATGAAAGGTAGAGCGACAGGCTCTAAAGAATTAGCGAAAGCGGCTAACTATATTGAAAATGAATTCAAGAAATATAAGTTGCAACCTTTAGGTGAAAAAGGCTATAGGCAAGCCTTTGAAGCGAAAGTTCGTCGTGTTATTGTGCCCGATAGTATTCGTCAAGCAGAAAATATTATTGGTTTTTTGGATAATGGTGCTCCTTATACTATAGTAGTGGGTGCGCATTACGATCACTTAGGACATGGAAATTTTGGTGGAACAAGAGACACCTCACATATTGGACAGATTCATAATGGAGCAGATGACAATGCTTCAGGAGTAGCTGGGCTATTGGAATTAGCGCGTTATTATAGCAGCAACAAAATTAAAGAGAAATATAACATCTTATTCATTGCCTTTTCGGCAGAAGAATTAGGATTGGTAGGTTCCAAATATTGGACAGAGCATCCTACCCTACCTTTGGATAAAATCCATTGGATGCTGAATATGGATATGATCGGAAGATACAATCCTGATAACGGCTTAGCAATTATTGGATATGGTACTAGTTCCAAATTCCCTTCTATCTTTGAAAATATTTCAAGCACGATAAAATTCAATAAAAGTAAAGATGGTAATGGTGGTTCAGATCAAACGTCTTTCTACAAAAAGAACATTCCAGTTTTATTCTTCCATACTGGAGGACACGATGATTACCATAAAGCGACCGATGATGCAGACAAAATTGATTATAACGCTTTGAAAGCGATTCTTGAATTAGAAGTTAAAGTCATTGACTATTCTATGCTTCACGATAAAATGGATTTTATTTGGACAAATTAATATGCGCGTACTACTTACAGGTTCTAATGGATTTTTAGGACAAAAATTTTGTGAAAAATTATCAGAATATTCAGAAATCAAGGCAATTCTAGGAGTTTCGAAGTCTCTGAATAGAAATTCGTATTTGGACGAAAATACTTTCAAACAAATAGATTTATTGGATTATGAATCCTTCTTAGAAATTATCAATGCATTCGAACCTACTCATATTTTACACACTGCTGCCTTAACAGCTGTGGAAACTTGTGAAGAAAAACCCAAATTAGCACAACAGATAAATGTGGATCTTTCTGCGCAATTGGCGCAGATAGCAAAGCAAAAGAATATCCATTATACATTCATTTCAACAGATTTTGTATTTGATGGACTAAATGGACCTTATAAAGAGACGGACGCTGTAAAAGCAACTAACAATTATGGGCAAACCAAAATTGACGCAGAACAGCAAATTACTGCAGTGAATACAGACGCGGCTATTCTAAGGACTATTCTTGTTTATGGAGCAATACCAGATAAGAACAGAAGCAATCTTATACTTTGGGCTAAAAAACAATTAGAAAACGGTTCTCCTATTAAAGTAGTGTCAGATCAATGGCGTATGCCTACTTGGGTGGATGATTTAGCAGACGCTTCTTATTCGGCGATGCAAAAGAGAACTTCAGGTATCTTTCATATTTCAGGAAATGAAATGATGACAGTATTAGAAGCGGTAGCAACACTTGCTGACACGTGGAACTTCGACAAATCGCTGATATCACCTATTACCGCAGCAGAAATAGGACAGGCGACAAACCGTCCTCGTAAGACTGGTTTTATATTAGACAAAGCTGAGCAAATATTAAACTATAAGCCTACATCTTTTGTTGTATCTTTGCAAAAAATTAATGAACAATTAAAAAAATACAACAGTTAGATGGAAGCAAAAAAAGCACACGAATCCTACACCGAAATGAATGAATTAGTTCTTCCCAACGATACCAATACATTTGGAAATCTAATGGGTGGAAGATTGTTGTATTGGATGGATATCTGTGCTGCGATGGCTGCACAAAAGCACTGCAGCAATGTTGTAGTTACAGCTTCTGTAGATAATGTATCGTTCAAGCGTTCTATCAAATTAGGCGAAGTAGTTACTATCCAAGCACAAGTTACTCGCGCTTTTAATACTTCAGTAGAGGTAAGAATGGAAATTTTTGCACAAAATCTTCCTAAAGGCACAAAAGAAAAAAGTAATGAAGCCTTTTATACTTTCGTAGCGCTAGATCCAGAAGGAAAACCTAAAGCTGTTCCACAACTTATTCCTGAAACAGAAAAAGAAAAACAACTCTACGATGAAGCGCAGCAACGCCGTGAGCTTCGTTTAATTCTGGCAGGAAAACTAAAACCTGAAAACGCCACAGAACTCAAAAATGTAGTTGGTCTATTTGACCACAAAGG
>NZ_JAAKGQ010000074.1:0-11453 GCF_011043515.1 Sphingobacterium sp. SGL-16
AAGCTTGATTATTTGATATTTTTGGAATAAAACCAAGATAATTCATGATTGTAATCAGTTCTATTTGTTTTAATTCTTTACAAGTCATAATATTAATATTTTAATAGGTTTAGTTTAGTCTATTACTATATAAGGGCAGACTAAACTAAACCTGTTTTTTAGTAATAGAATTCAGGATTGTATTTATATCCTTTATCTTCTTTAATAATCATCCTTTTGTTCTCTAAAAAGGTTTTCAGCAACTTCGCTTTATTAATTCCAAAAGAATACCCAGCATTGGTATAAGTCGATTGAATCTTAGGGATTAACTCACTATAGCTATAGGAAATATCCTTCTCATGGAACAATATTTCCAGAACGGTACGATGTGTACTTTCCGAGAGTTCATGATAATCGAATGCCTTCTTAGAGTGTGCGTTGCTCAAATCAAAAGTCTCGTTGAGTTTCGGAATCCCTTCTTCAATATAAAAGGCAAAGGGGTCGAATTCGATATCTCTGATAAACTTGGGAGTGACAATACTATAGTTAGAATCTGTAATGTCTTTTGAAACAACCAATATCGTTTCCGCTTTATTGTTTAGTTCTGTTCCCAAGTGTCCTCTACTATTTTCATCTCCTTTATTGAGATGTAAAACAGTGTGAATATGAATATTCAACTCTTGAGACCATTTCATCAGCTTATTTGTGATATCCGTTGCCTCTGTAGCATTGTTTATATCGAATACGAGGTCTCTAATGCCATCAATTACTAGGAGTGATATTTCATGACCATATTTACTTAACACATATTCTATGATGTGAATTCTGTCCTTGGTTGGAAATTCTCTTAATGCAATGAAAATAATGTCATCGTGAATTTTTGCTTCTGGATAGTCAATTAATTTATAGATACGCTTTAGTAATCTAAGACAATGGTATTTCCCTTGTTCTGTATCCACATAAATAACTTTTCTTCTTTTTTCAGGTACTTGAACTTTGTATTGGAGAATTTGTTTACCACTTAAAGCAGCTGCTACAATGGATATCACGTTAAAAGTTTTTCTACTTTTCGCTTTCCCTGTAGAAGCACTGAAATTCCCAAGCGTACCAATTATAGAATCAGATGAACACACTTGAATCATAATTGGAGGCTCTAAAAAATTGTCTGTTATTCTAACAATTGATTTTAGAAAGGAATCAATAATTTGTTGCTCGAATACGCTCATTGTTTACCTCCTTTTTTGTGATGGAAATTTGCCATTGAGTTCACAACCTCTTGTTTTTTGAAATAGATACGTTTACCCATACGTAGATAGGGGATACGACCTTGCTTCATCCAATCAGTCAGACTAACTAGGGAAATGTCAAGTTCATCTGCCATTTCTCTCTTCGTTAATAGTTTTTCAGAATCTAAATGATCTTTGTTAGTGGTCAGCTTTCGGACATCTGAAATAATAAGATGAAGTTCTTCCCTGATTGCATCACGAATACAATCTCGAAGGGCATTTTGATCTAATTGAATCATACTTTTCTCATGTTTATAAGTTTATGAATGCCGAAGTCGTGGCCACTTTCTTCGATTTGTTAACCAATGTTCTGTTGTGTTAACTTGAAACAAATTTGGAAGGAATTTGAATAAAAAATCCCCATAACGGTATCGTTATGGGGATTTTGATGAGTGAAATCCTTGATTATAGGCTTTAAAGCTTGTTTATTGGTAAATTCTTTTAGATTCTTTAATGTGAAAATATTTGTTTCTATTATCCTTGTTCCTCAGTTTTGTTCCACTTTTGTCAAGGAAATAATCACGTATTGAGTTCCAATTTAGTTCGCGATTATTATTTGATTTCAAATTATTTTCATGGTATTGGAAATAATTTGAAATCAATGATGACCAGGTGTCGGGACTGCCTGATAAATAAGGTCTATTTGTTTCGGGATTTTCCAAATCCTTAATTTGTAGAAATAGATCTATTAAAGGAATATGATTTCCATTAATAATTTGGATTTTTGTATTTGGTGCAATTGCTTTAAAAGATTTTTGCAAATCATTAAATTCTTTAGTTTTATTTTCAAGCTCGGATTTTAACTTATCTCTTTCTTCAATTATATTCTTATACTCGATGAAAAATTTGTCCGAACCTACCTCATCAAATAAGAGTTTGGATAATACTTTTCTTGTGTCATTTACGTTTTGCCAATCCATGATTTCCTGCACGTAGGAAATGGATTTTTTCATCCGCTCCTCATTAGTAAGAGTTATTTCCCATTTGTCGACCTGCTTTAATGCTTCTCTAAATTTAGATAGTTTATATATTCTTGTTTTGGTTATAGTTTTGTAATAATGTAATATCTCCCTTGATCTTATATCTTTATCAATGTACTCTATAACCCTAGCGAGAAATGTTTGCTCATTACCTGTGGCATTATTTTCAAGATAGTATTTCAAATGATAATCGTAAAAAGGCAAGTATTGTTTTTCTTTTAAACTGAATATTCGCATTACAAAATAACCAGAAGCATGGACGGGATTTATTTTTAAAAATCCTCCAAGATCAAATTTGTTATTAAGTGGTCTCCACGCTTTCCTCAGTTTAAAATAATTGTTGTTCATAATTTAAAATTTATTTAGTGCTTCAATTAAGGAGTCCGTTCCTGCAGACTCATACTTCATAAGAGTTCTTATATCTGAATGTCCAGTAAGTTTTTGAATTAATGTAATCGGGACATTACGGCTTAATAAATTTGTGACCATTGACCTACGTCCCGTATGACTTGACAAAAAGAGATACTTTTCTTTTTTGATGATAAGTTTATCCTTTCCAGAATATCGAGTAATATGAATTTCTTCGTTTAGTCCAGCTAATTTTCCAACCTCCTTTATGTACTCATTAAATTTCTGATTGGAAATTTTTGGTACTTTATAATCTAATCTCTTTAAAATATCCAAAGCTGGTGCTATATAACCTTCAAATGGCACTACAATACGTTTCTTTACCTTGTTAGATAGGTTCTGAAATCAGCAGAGAATTTTCTTTCTCTAAAATCGAGCAGACTTTTCAAGCTAATAAAGAAGTTTCAAATTCACTGAACAACATTTTTCAAGTTATACCAGTAATATCAGAGTCCGTTAAATCAAAAGAGCAAAATCAAGCCCTCAATCTAATTTTTGATCTAGCCTCTGATATCCAACCCGAACAAGAAAATGAAAATCAACAGAAAAAACGTAAACGTAAATTGAAATATTAAAAACTATGGAACAAATACAGCAAAAATTAATAGAAATAGAGGTCTTAATGGACACCATTAATAAGGAACTTTTGAACTTATCTCCCAATATAAGAGCTAAGAATGAGGAAACAGCCAGCCTTAACAAATCTTTAAGTGAAAATTTGACCGTACTTAAAGATTTAATCGTTAGTAGAGAGAAAAATTTAAATAGTTTTCTACACGCTTTAGACCCTTATTTTCTCACCATTGATCAATACAAAGGAATAGCTCCTGCTATCGAAAACATCATAAATGAATCTATCGAGAAATTAGAACTAAAACGTAAATCATTGATTGACTCGGTTTCTACTATTCCCGAAAAAACATTGGTCATTACTAAACACACTCTTGATTATAAATCACTAAGCGTAATATGTTTATTCTCATTTTTATTTTGTGGAATACTCTTTTGCTTTGGGCAGATATGGATTCTTAATAAAAATTTAGAGCTAGCTAAATCATTTGAAGTGAAATACCGAATTCTCAATTTAGAGTATCCTTCTCTCGCTAATTCCTTAGATTCTATATACCGAAGAAATCCTGACAAAGTGGAAGAAACAGTTATTAAAAAAGAAGAAGAACAGCGATTGAAATGGAGCATCAAAGAAAAACAACGAGAGATTAGAAAATTACAACGTGATTAATTCCTAAAAGACTTTAGGCATCGAGCCTAGAGTCTTTTTTTCTTCAATTAAATTAATCGCCAAGTTACTTCGTGTGCCTGACATGCTCCATCCCTCAAATTCCTACACACCCAATAAAACAGTTCAAAAAATGGGTATCCATTCTTGAGGAATGGAGCCTCCTTCACTTCGTCATTTTTATCCTGTTTTCTTTTGCATAGTCAGCCTTAGACTCGTAAGCCATTCAGCGTTAATTCAATTTTCAATTCATTTAAAATTTACAAACATGAAAAAGAACTTTATCGCTAATGAACTAAAATTAAGCTACCACAGAAATCCTAAATTATCTGCTGAGGATTTCAAATGTATCAACAACTCTAGATTAATGGATAGAACATTCCGTATGATCTGGGATATGGAAGAGTTTGAAATTAGAGAAAGTTTCTATGCATTATATTTTAACACCAAACTGGATATAGTAGGTTACCGCAAGATTGCCGATGGAGGATTAGATACTGTGATGGTAGATATGAGATTGATTATGTCCTCTGCATTATTATGTAATGCAACAAGAATTGCTATAGCCCACAATCATCCTTCTGGTACAATGACACCAAGCGCAGCAGATAGAGCATTAACCAAGAAAATAATAGAAGCTGGAAAACTCTTAGATATACAGCTATTAGATCACATTGTTCTAACTGCTGATATTTATTATTCTTTTAGAGATGAAGGAGACTTTTAAGCTTTTCTTCATTTTAAGATATTTCAATTAAAACATTAATACTAATTAATCTTTTGGAAAGATGATTAATTTTTCTGAGTATATTTTTATCTACAAAATTTATTAGATTTGATTAAACGAAGTCAATTATTATGCTATATAAAGCAGTTAAAATTAGTCCAAAATATTCAAAATCTGATTGGGACACATTGAACCTAATTCATGGCTCTAAGGATTGGAATACTGCTGTTGATATATTTGAAGATCGGATGTATGGTAGATTCTTCAATCAGATTAAAATACTTGAAAACAATAAAGACAGAGAAGTTGGCAAATTTGCCGGTTTCGCTATTATTGCGTTAGACTGCCTGATAATTGAAACTCTTCAACAGTTTTACAATGGACAGAAAGAAACCTCTGGTCATCACTCCATTGCGTTTCATAATTTTTTTCAGAAATCAAATGATTTTAGAGCATTTTTTACAAGCAAGAGAAAGTCCTATATATTCTATTCTCATATTAGATGTGGGATATTACATCAAGCTCAAACAAAGAAGAAATCTTTAATTCATATTCGTAAAGAACCAATTTTAGCTTGGGCAAATAACAATGATATAGAAGAGGGAATATTAATACAACGACATTTATTTCATCAAGAAATCTTATCGGTTTTCTCAAATTATTGCAATGAATTAAGAAACCCAATCAATACAAAGCTTCGTACAAATTTCAAGTCCAAAATGGACTATATAACTTCACAGCTCTAATTTACTTTTTATTACCAATCCAAAATAATTACTATGAATGAACCTATTGGCCAACATATAGTACCTAGAGTTTATTTAAAGAACTTCTCAACATCAATCAAGAAAAAGGATTATTTCGTTGATGTCTTTTATAAAAAGCAAAAAGACATTAATATACCTAGAGTTAACATCAAAAATATTTGTAAGATCAATGAATTTTACACTTTCGACCACTCACCTTCTGAAATAGATAAAAGATGGTTGGAAAAATATTATGCTAATAATATTGAAAGCCATTACAACAGTATATACAATTTGTTGACTAATGAAAAGACAGAAAAAATAACACCAGAAATCAAGAATAAAATTCTTCGCCATATAATCTCCCAAGAATTAAGAACCCCTAAAATAGCTCAAGCATTAGATAGTTTGACAGATAGAAGTATAGATTATGTGTTTAATTCTCATGAACAATTAGGTACAGAAAAAAAACTATATACAAAAGACGGAAAATTAGCATACGATTGGTCTGATAAAAGTATAGATGAAGCTAAAACCAAAAATAGAAATGATAACAGACAAATTTCCAATATCGAATGTATATCAAGATTAAAAGGGTTAGTAGAGTTAAAAATTTCCTATCATATTATGGTGGTTAAATACAATAGCCCTATAGGATTAATCTCAAGTGATCGCCCCGTCTATACATCGGAACCTCTATATTCCCCTTCTTGTAAAATACAGCTACCAATTGACAAATACCACATGATAAATTTATATCCCTTTATAGAAGATACAGACCCAAATATTATTTTAAGAATAGAGCATGGGGAAGTTGCTTCCGAGCAAGCTGTCAGAATTCTTAATATCTCTCAATTGGAAAGAGCAGAGCATTTCGTTTACGGAGAAAAAAACAATATTTTAAAAACGATACAAGATTTGGATTTCCTAGAACAAAAACAAGAAAAGTGATACCTTCTTACTATATCTAGTCTCGCTAACAAAAATAAGTTATTTAAGCATTTAAGTTAGAACAGGTATAATCGGAGAAAACAAAGTCATGTGATTAACAGCTTTCGGAATAAACTTCTGATATCTGTCGAGGCAAACTAAGGTATCAGATAATACAAGCTTGTTTTTGTAAACGATAAAATCATTTTTGCTAAATGTAAACTCTCTAAAAAAAACATTTTGATTTATTCTGTTTAGAGCACCTTCAGTTTGGTTGCTTTTTATTGTACTTATTAATCACAAATAAAATTTCATAAAAACAAGTAACTTACTTAAATCAAGCAATAACATCTAACACATACTACTACTATTCAATGTTTTCATAATATTTTTTGAATGGTATAATGAAAAAGATTGATTCTATATCACCGTTTTTTAAAACAGACATGAATATTGATATTTGCCACATAGTGTTATAAGCTCCATGGAAAAAACAAAAATCGACTTCTGTTGGTAATAATTTATGTCACTTTTCCTTGTCCTTTAAATCTATGCTATTTTTATTTTTATAAAGCTGCATCCCTTGCCTTTTCCAACAACTCAAAAATATTTGTTACAGTAATTAAAATAAAGAAATCTGACTTTCCTGCTCTACTTCAATATTAACCTGAGCCATCAAATCATACAATGGTATCTCCCCATTTAAGACTTCGAAGCTGACAACGAAGGCAAAAGGCACATTCTCCTCTAAGTCCTTCTCCCAGCCCTTATGTCCAACTACAGCGAACGAAAGTTCTGAAGGTAGATTATAAGATTTTACTATTGCCCAATCCTTCTGATTGGCATTAGCTTGTCTTTTTATTTCTTTTACAAGTCCCCTTATTGGGTGATCGTGTATTGTCCATGGAATTCGTGTAGGGTGATCATATGGATCGTCATTAGCTGTATCAACATCATTTTCAATATTTTTAATCACCTCTTTTTTGAAATCCTCGATACCCTGCCCCAGTGGAGCCGATTGCCAGGAAAGCCAGGATGACAGATACGAATTAATACGTCTACGAGTACGTCTACTTTTGGCTGTATAACAAAGTGATACCTCTATCAAGATATCAAAATCTTGGCCCTGAAGCCTAAGTTCATTAGGAATTTGAACAGTATATAAATTCGTTTGACCAGGTGATACAACATCTGAGGTCGTGAACGTAATGCGTCTAGCTGAATTTTCTAAGGCTCGTCCACTATCTGGAATTCCATAACCGTAATGTCGAATAGCATTCAAATCAGGGTTATGACGGACATGCTCAGGTAGACGTGCAGACTGAAGCAATAATGCCTTATGAAATAGTGTGTCTTCATGTGGAAACAGTACTAGCAACTTCGCCAAAATATGTGATACTTTTGGTGCTGCAAAGGATGTACCGACTGTATCTCTAGCTACACCTGGTCCTCTAGACACTACTGTCTCTGGACAAGTAGCCTCTTTGAAGATTAAGTTATTACCCATTTTTTCTGCAACCCAATCCCCTCCGTATTCAACAAGTTCCGGTTTTATTGAATTCCAAATCCCCAAGCCACTTCTCGAAAAAGAGGATACATGATCTCTTTGTCCAAAAGACTTATGATCATCATCTTCATAATGATCCATACAGATAGAACCAACTGTAATAGAAAATAGGCTTTGCGCAGGATCTGCGACTCGCGATGCATTTTCTAACAAATATACTGGATAATTCCTGCCTGCTAATCGATGATCTTTAATGCCAGGATTATTTGGTTGTGCATTTTCAGTAGATATATTTCCCGCCGAAACTACAAATAGATGTCCATTTTCATGACTCATTCGGTCTAAAGAAGCTGCCCACTGAGACATATGCGTGGTACGACAAGCTACCCTATTGTTAATAGATAAATTAAAAACATGCGCGTCTCCAAATTTGAAACAAACATCCTCCATCAGTTCTGGTGGAAATAGCAGTGAAGATAGTTGATTATCTCCATTCAATACTCTCGCATTGTATATATAACAAGGCGCTTGATAGTCACCATTTCTTGGTATATTATTACCAAACAATACCGCACCGGCAACGCGCGTACCATGACCACCGTTGACGACTCCATCAGCAACGGTATCAGGTATCCCAGGAACGAAATTAATAGATTTTTCTGCGAGTACTGCAGATGCTAATAATCGATGTCCTTCCATAATACCACTATCAACGATACATATCTTAGGTGCATCTTGGATAGGTGGTAATACGTTTATGTCTAATTCCTCTCCATCCACCTCAAATGCGAAAGGTGAGTCAATCACTGTTTTTTCAATCACTTCAAATACATAAGGATAGTTAAGTACTAAATCCTTTAATATTTTTCCTCGAAGACGCACGCTAAAACTAAAGCTATCTATCTCAGAGATGAAACTGCTTATGATCTCCGCACCATAGTTATCAAGAAAACGTTGTACATCTTCGATCCTAGCGGATTCAAAATCGTCCTTTTCTATCTCATATTCTTGATAGCGTTTTCTCCATCTTTCAATTCGTTGCTCATAATTTTCATCTGAATCTTCCTTATCCCTTGAAGGATATTCTGGCGCCTTAAAATAGCAAGCAATCGACACCTCTACTACCAACATATCTTCATCGTCTATCCGATCCCATTGATGTTGTAACTCTTCTGAAAGAATCTGTTCCACTCGCCAGTTCTTACCTAACACAATATCCCAAAGCTGAGCAGTATTTACTGCTTTATCTTCTTCAACAAACTGCTTGATTTTTCTTTCAAGAGAGGTAAATCCATCTATACTCGCCCCAATAATAAATCCTTCTTCCTCTTCGGAAATAATCTCTATACCAAAACCTTTCAATGCTTCTATATCGAATCCATAAGGGTCGACTTGAAGAAACACCGGAATTATGTTTTCATCTAGATAAGGTAATCCTTCTTGTGCTCTTCTTGCAAGTTCATTTTGATGGTGTTCCTTTACAGAGTTTGCATTGTTTCCTATAAAAGCACCATGATTTCTGTTATTTTCACGGTTCTCTATTGTTTTGGGATTTGGCTTCCGGAAACCAGATTTAAATCGAAAATCACCCTTAAAAGAATCTTTAAGGGGAAGATGTGGGAATTGGCTCATAAATTAGTTGGTAAATTAAAAGCTGTAGCGATACTTTACATATTAGGTTTTATAGTTTTTATTTTCTTGAATAGATTGTTGTAAATGCAGCGTGTCTATTTCTTGCTTTCCGCTTAGCACAGCTATCTTAGCTCCGTCTAAAGCAATTTTCACTATGAGTGCAGCTGAGTAATCAAGTAAATCGTCCGCAATCCCATTCCAATCTATGTCTTTAGATACTTTAATCGCTCCTAAGGTATTCTTTAATATTCTAGTGATTTCACGCTTACCTGGCTTAGGTAATTCGATAATATCATCAAAGCGTCTAAATAATGCTTGATCAATAGATCCTTGAAGATTGGTTGTGGCAACTACTATTCCAGGACCATTATAATCTTCTAAAACATTTAAAAGTATATTAACTACACGATGCATTTCTCCAACATCTTGCTTATCACCTCGCGCCTTTGCTATAAAATCAAACTCATCTAACAACAGTACACAAGGGTATGATGCAATTGCCTCGAAAAGCTTAGTTAAATTAGTTGCGGACTCTCCTAAATAAGATGAGATTATTGCTTCGAAACGAACTTTTAAAAACGGCAGTCCTGTATTCCAAGCTATCCTCTCAGCACTCATACTCTTTCCGCAACCAGGTGCCCCATGTAATAATATTCTTCTTTTAGGCTCTAATCCAAACAGAGCTAATCGTTCACGAGCTACATATTCCTTCTCTATACGTTGAATCTTTTCTTCTACAAAAGCAGGTAATACCATATCATGTCGTAATTCTTCTCGTGAAATCTCTACAGCTAATGGTATGTTTTTACGATTATCTGTTGGGATAGCAATAGTAGATCCAAAAATATTTTTGAGTTCGCCTTTTAAGGATTGATTAGATTGGACATTTCGTTTTAAGATTCCAGTCAATCTATCTGCTAGTTTGCCATGTCCTTTTTTACGTTCTGAATCAATGATAGCATCTGCTACCTTAATGATATCATCATTAGGTTCTCCTTCGATAGAACGAAATAAGCGAAGCATTAAATCTTGATTCATAAAACTGCATTTGTTTTAATTGTGTATAGCTAAATTAAATATACAAAATTATTGTTATAAAGGTACAAAGATACAGAATATACTCTTTATAAATACCTCAATTCATTTTTATCAAACAACTCAATTACCATAAAATATATTAAATTGCTAAAAACTACAAATGTCAAAATTAAAAACCTGCGCCTATTGCGACAAAGAAGGCCCTATGACAAGAGAACACATTTGGCCAAAATGCATTATTGAAAGGATGCCTGACCTTACAGCGAGATATGTAGGCATCCAAAATAAATATATAAGTGGGGAATTGATTATAGCCGATGTATGTGCAGCGTGCAACAACAAGAAACTATCAAATCTCGATGCTTACTTATCTCTACTTTTCGACCGCTACTTTCATCAGTTCCAAGAAAAGTCAAATAATCTTGAGTTTGAATATGATTATGATATGCTGATGCGTTGTCTACTTAAAATCACATATAATTCTTCACGAACGATAACCAAAGAGAACAACCCTTTTGCAAAGTATCGTAAAGTCATCCTAGATGGAGGGAGTCAAAGAGAGGATATAATAATCAAACTTGATCTTGTTATTCCTTCTAATGAAGAAGGGAAAATACTTCCCCCACATTCAGCCAGATGTGCATCGATTGACACTGGGAGAACGCTAGAACACTTCATTATTCGTTGTATAGCAATAAATTCATTCTATTTTTATATCATTCTTTCAAAAAAAGAGTCTGTAGAATCAAATGCAATAGAGGAGCTTGAGTTTGTCATGCATAACGTTCCAGGCATAATTGTACACCCTTATCGCTCAAAGATTATCGTGGATGATATATCAGGCAAAAACACTAGAGATATGCATGAACATTTTATATACTCAACTAAAGATAGTTACGAATCATTCCTCAAAAAAAGAAAATAGATATATTAAATTATTAATATATCTATTTATGATTTAAACGTCCGAAATATGTCCGAAA
>NZ_JAAKGQ010000075.1:0-11266 GCF_011043515.1 Sphingobacterium sp. SGL-16
TAAATATCTTTTTGTCCTTAATTCCTTACATTTGCCTCATAACATTTGAGCGGCACCCATGATATATTTTCACATTCCATTCTGTAAGCAAGCTTGTCATTATTGTGATTTTCATTTTAGCACTTCGTTAAAGTATAAGGAGGAAATGCTTGCAGCTATGCAGCAGGAGATTGTGAAGCGTGCACATTATTTGGAAGATAAGGTGGTGCACAGCCTCTATTTTGGGGGAGGGACACCTTCTATTTTGGATGCTGAAGATATATTAAAGCTTATTGGTACTGTAGAGAAACACTTCGAAATCAGTTCGGAAGCGGAGATTACGCTGGAAGCGAATCCTGATGACCTCACCGCGGAAAAAGTAAAAGCCCTTCGTCAAACACCTATTAATCGCTTTTCTATCGGGATACAATCATTCTACGAGGAGGATTTACGATGGATGAACCGTGCGCACAATGCCGAGGAAGCAGATTCTTCGATTAAGCGTGTTCAGGATGCAGGTTTTGAAAATATCACTTGTGATTTGATATACGGTTATCCCTTGTTGACAGATGAGAAATGGAAATCCAATATGCAGAAGCTTATTACGCTTGATATTCCACATATTTCATCGTATTCAATGACTGTGGAGAAGCGTACGGCATTGGCTCATTTTGTCAAAGAAGGCAAAACTCCTGCGATGAGTGATGCCCAAAGTGCCAACCAAATGCTAATGTTGATTGATACGTTGACTCAGAGTGGTTTTGAGCATTATGAGATTTCCAATTTTGCTAAAAACGGTAGGTATGCGAAGCATAATACCAACTATTGGAAAGGGCAGCATTATTTAGGCATTGGTCCTTCTGCGCATTCTTTCAATGGAAATTCCCGGTCATGGAATGTAGCCAATAATGCGAAATATATAGCAGCTTTGGCGGACAATACGGACTTTCAGGAAATCGAGAATCTTTCGAAAGAAGACCAATTCAATGAATATGTCATGACGTCTATTCGTACGATGTGGGGTTTAGATTTGCAAAAAATCGAAAAGGACTTCGGTTACGATTATAGGCAGCATGTTTTGAGAGAAAGTCAAGTATTCTTCGACAATGAAGAATTGGAAATTCTTGAAAATCACATACTCCGAGCGACCACTAAAGGCAAATTATTAGCTGATCATATTGCTTCGGAATTGTTTTTGGTGGACGAGAATTAGTTTTATCCTAACAATTTCTCGGTTTCCAAATATTTCATAATAATCTGCGTAGCTCCTGCACGCTGTTGCACATAATTCTTTGCAGAATTTCTAGCTTCGTGTAAGAAGTTTTGATCTTTTAGTGAGTCAAAAACCTGTTTTAATTCTGTATAATTAGATATTGAAAATCCCGCCATCAAAGTCACCAAATCCACAGCTTCTTGGAACTTTTCGTATTTAGGACCGAAAATAACAGGTTTACCATACGTAGCCGCCTCCAATGTATTGTGAATACCGACACCAAAACCACCGCCTATATACGTAATCTCGGCATAATGATATAATGAAGATAACATACCTATATTATCAATAACTAATATTTTGGATTGAAGGATTTGTTTGTCGGTGTAAGTTTCGAATTTTGAAAAGAGAAGTACTTCTCCGAATAGTTTAGTAATCTCTTCTATATGCGATGCATGAATTTCATGTGGAGCTATAATAAATTTCCATTGCGGATTATCTGCAGCCAATTGCCTTAAAAGTTCCTCGTCCGGTTTCCATGTACTTCCAGCAACGACGGTTTTATGCACTGCACAAAATTTTTCGACCTGTTCGATAGTTTTGTGCTGATTTGGAAGTTCTACTACTCTGTCAAAACGCGTATCACCCGCAAAGCCAGCTTTGGTGATATTTATCCATTTCAACATATGAACCGAATCAGTATTCTGCGCAAAAAAATAAGATACATTCTGTAAAATAGACCTAAAGAATCCGCCATAAGGTTTAAAAAAGATTTGCTCCTCCCGGAAAATAGCCGAAATCATTAATAAGCGGGTGTTACGTTGCTTAAGCTCTTTGAAATAGTGATACCAATATTCGTATTTGGTGAACACTACAAATCTTGGTTGGATGATATCCAGAAAGGCTTTCGCATTTGAAGCTGTGTCTTCAGGCAAGTAAAAGACATAATCAGCCAGTGTGGTGTTTTTACGAATCTCATATCCGGACGGAGAGAAAAAAGTTACAATTATTTTTTCCTGTGGAAATCTTTTTTTTATCTGTTCTAAAACTGACCTTCCCTGTTCAAATTCACCAAGGGAAGCAAAGTGAAACCAGATATATTTTTGCCCCTGTTCAACCGTTTGACCTATGCGATTTAATATGTCTTTTCTGCCCTGTACCCATAGCTTTGCTTTGGGGTTAAAAGGGGAAATTAGGTGTAATAAAACGCCATAAAGCCATATTCCTAAATCGTAGAGTAATCGCATATTGTTAAAATAATACTTATATTCGTCAAAGATATTAAACCTTTTCTAAACGTGGAATTGAGGCAAGCTATAATTTGCTACCCAATAAGGAAAGAACAATTTGGGATGACGCTGAAGATATTTGAATATATTTTTAATTCTAGTTAAAAAATATGCATATTTGTTTAGCATGAACTCCAGCAATCTGATGGTAAAACCTTATTTGTCCAACATCACGTTTTCAACACTAAGCTTACAACAAAATAGTAACATATAAGATTATGAGTAAAATTTTAGTAACGGGGGGTACAGGGTACATAGGCTCGCATACCGTTGTGGAATTACACAATGCGGGATATACACCAGTAATCGTTGACAATCTATCGAATTCGAATATTAAAATTTTAGATCAAATTGAGAAAATCATTGGTGTTAAGCCAGAATTTCATCAGTTTGATTTATGTGATGTAGCAAAGACGACAGCTTTCATTGAAGCAAATCCAGATATCACGGGAATTATTCATTTTGCAGCATCCAAAGCGGTTGGGGAATCTGTGGTGGATCCGTTAAAATATTACCATAACAATTTCTTTTCGTTGATTAACTTGTTGAATAGCTACCGTGAAAAACCTATCAACTTTGTGTTTTCATCCAGCTGTACGGTGTATGGTGAACCTGATGTTCTTCCTGTAACAGAATCTGCGCCAGTGAAGAAATCAACTTCTCCATATGGTAACACGAAGCAAATAGCTGAAGAAATCTTAGAAGAAACAGCAAATGCGTATGGCAACTATAATATTGTAGCTCTACGTTACTTTAATCCAGTAGGGGCGCATGAAACGGCTTTGATCGGTGAATTGCCAAATGGTGTTCCTCAAAACTTGTTGCCTTTCATTACACAGACTGCAATTGGTAAACGCGAAAAATTAACGGTATTTGGTAGTGATTACGATACTCCTGATGGATCATGTATTCGTGACTATATCCATGTGGTAGATTTAGCGAAAGCTCACGTAGCGGCCATCAAATTGTTAGAAAAAGGAAATCCAAATGGTAAGTACGATGTCTTCAATATTGGAACTGGTAACGGTTATTCGGTATTAGAGGCTATTAAAGCTTTTGAAAAGGCTTCAGGAAAGCCTTTGAATTACGAATTTGGACCTCGTCGTGAAGGGGATGTGATCCAAGTATGGGGTGATGTGACGAAGTCAACAAAAGAATTAGGTTGGAAAGCACAATTGGGTATTGATGAAATGATGTCTTCAGCTTGGGCTTGGGAACAATATATTAATGAGAATCCTTTGCCTTTGGATTAATACCGAAGGAATTAAATAAAACAGAAATAGCCTTGACAATGGTCAAGGCTATTTCTTTATGCTTGTACTTCCTCTTTGTTTTTAGGAGGGAAGTTTTTATGTTTTCTTTTAGAAATCTTTTCAACGTTTACAGGTTGAGGAATTTTTACATAGTATCCTGTACCATCATATTCTCTCTTATCAGGAACAGATTGACATTCTTTTGAACAACAACCTTCTAATTCCCATCCACAATCATCACATTGCGTGAAATGCTCATTACATTTAGCATTCGCACAGTTGATCATTTTCTTAGTCGGTTTACCACAATTTTTACATCTTGATATCACCGTCGGATTTACGGAATTCACTGGTACGGTTACACGATTGTCGAATACATAACAATCACCTTCGAAATCCTTTCCTCCAGCTTCTTTTCCATATTTGATAATACCTCCGTGTAATTGGTACACATCTTCAAAACCTTCTTTTAATAATAAGGCAGAAGCTTTCTCACATTTGATACCTCCTGTACAGTAGGTAAGAATTTTTTTACCTTTTAGGTGCTCTAATTCTTTTACCTTCTCTGGAAATTCGCGGAAATTGTCGATGTCTAAAGTAACAGCATTTTTGAAACGACCTACAGAATGTTCGTAGTTTGAACGTACGTCCAAGATAACCACATCCTCTTGGTCTTTCATTTCCATGAATTCCTTCGGCTCCAAGTGTTTACCTGTTTCTTTCGTAGGATCAATAATTTTAGGATCACGAAGACCAGAGTGAACGATCTCCGGCTTGTAGCGACAGTGCATTTTGATGAATGAAGGTTCTTCTACCTCATCAATTTTGAACTCCGTATGATTGAAACGTCCATCTGCATAGATAGCGTCCATATAGGCTTTACAAGCTTCAGGTGTGCCTGATACTGTACCGTTAAGACCTTCATCTGCGACGATGATACGACCTACAAGTCCAATTGATTTACAAAATTCTAAGTGATCTGCAGCAAACTGTTCTGCGTTTTCGATAGGGCTGTAGCAATAGTACAGCAATGTTTGATATTGTCCCATATATTTCATTGATACCGCTGCAAACGGCGTTTAATGTTAACTGTTAATTTGTTGCAAAGGTACAAAAAAGATTCCGTTCAAAAATGAGCGTCATTACTTTTTGATAAGTGGTGTCAATAAATACTCTAAACCATTCAATTTGATTTCGTACAATGTAGCGAGTTGCGTACCTAGCTTTCCAGGAGGAAAGCCTTTCTTGTGAAACCACACTAAATACGGCTCGGGCAAACGGCAAAGTAACCAACCCTGATATTTGCCAAATGGCATTTTGGTGTTTGCTAATTCTATTAATATTTCGGGATTAAAGAAATCGTTATTCTCGTGTTTTGCCATGTGTGAGTCTGTGCTTAATAAGTCTTAGCGCTATAATACCGTGATTAATCCAATTCTGAAAAGTGCCGTAGTGTTTTTTGAAAATGTCATAGCGTTCTTTCAAACTTTGCTTATGGCGCTGCTGAGACAAACCTCCGACCAAGTAGCGGGCGACATAGCAATTTACATTTTGGGATGTTTTAGCGTTTTTAGCCGCACGGATTACCCAATCTACATCTGCGCTAAGTTTATATTGTAGATCGTAAGGTTCAGCTATTTCTCTTTTTACATAAATAGCCTGATGACAGACATTCATGCCATATTGGAACGACTTCCAATCAAAATGAGCAGGAGCCTTGTGTCGACGGTCACCTATAATATTGCGCTCTTCGTCCACTAGTTTGGTTTCACCATAGATAATATCTGCGCCTTTACCTTTTTCAACAATGGTCTGAATGGTATGATTGTCATACAACTCATCTCCGGAATTTAGAAAAAGCACGTAATCTCCAGTCGCTTTAGCCAAACCTTTGTTCATCGCATCGTAAATCCCATTATCCTTCTCTGAAATAAGGACATCGATGCTGCCCCGGTATTTTTGTATAATATCCAAGGTGCCGTCCGTAGAAGCTCCATCGATAATAATGTATTCGATATGGCTATACGTTTGGTTGATGACGGAAAGAAGCGTATGTTCGATATCACGGACATTATTGTAGACAATGGTGATGATGGATATGGTAGGAGATGTCACGTTCGTTATTTTTTATTCCACTGCTTTTTTGCAAATCGTATTGCTCTCGCCCATAGTGAGCCTTTACGATGTTTGTAAAAATACTTAATTGCTTCGTAAGCTTCTTTATTTTCTTCGATTTCCTTGGGAAAATAGGAGACAGGTTGTGTGGCTAGTTCTACGTGATAAGCTGTGTCCGCATCAGAGTGTGTGCCCGAGCCATCTGTTCCCATATTTTGAATCATGGATTGCCGTGGATATAGCGCCAATCCATTGTGATTAAACAGCGTTAAATACCAGCGAATAGCCCAAGAATTGATTTTTCCAGCTTTGTATTCTTGCACTTGCTTCCAAAAGTTTTCGGTATGATCAATGCTAAATCTTTTGATTTTCTCATTATCAAAATCAGCAATAAGTGTGTCAATGTCGGTATTGTATTTGTTCCATGCTCTTGCCCAGGTTGCCCAGCCCCAGCTGTTGGCTACGCGAAAGAAAAAGGATTCGGGTAGTTTGTTGCTGTCTTTTACAGGATACATATAGCCACTGATTTCCATGACTTTTTCTTCCTCTTCGTATGCATCCAATGCATCATTAAAATAGCGTAAACCTACTTTAGCTATTTTTAGATCATCTTCGAGTACAATTACTTTTCCATACTGATTGATGACTTCTGTTACCCCTGTGATGACATTTTGTGCTAATCCTATATTTCGTTCTCTTTCGCAGATTGTAATCTTTTTAAAATTCCAAGGTTCAGCGATAATAGCTCTCACTTTATTTACTTGTTCGATAGCTTGTGCATTTTTGGCACCATCTGAAAATATAAATACTTCAGAATCTTGTGCTAACTCGGCATTTTCTAAGGCTTGCAACATTTGTCGGGTATGTTGCGGTCGATTGTACGTAAATATGATAATAGGCGCTAAATCTCGCATAAACTTAAAAGTTTTGTGGGTTTTCAATCATTTCTATGATAGAACGATTGTTAACGACTTCTTGTTTTTTCTTCTTGAAAGAATAGAATGAAATTAATGCTTTATGGTAATTAATCACCTCTTTTTTGACCTGTTCCGCGTTTCTGCCTAATTTTTTGGTCAAATAGAAATAGGAATCCAAAGCGAGTTTGGCTGGCTTCAATGAAAAAGCTCTATCTGTAATGGGATGCTTGTAAGATTTTGCAAAATCCATTTTAATATGGCAATCTGGAAATTTGGCCAACATGGTTTCATGCAAATAACGTTCCTCACCATAGAGAAAGATTTTCTCATCATAACCGCCAATTGCCCCGAAGGAAGATTTCCGCAAGAAAAAGCAAGCTCCAGAAATGATGGAATATTTTGGGTTAAAGATATTCATCTTCTGTAAAAACTGATTGATAATAAAGTCCTTTCGGGTTAGTCTACGCTGAATAAATGAGTGTGTTTTCTTATTGTATTGGTTGACTTGTTGGAAACCAAAAATATTCAACTTAGAGTCTGAGTCAAACTTTTCTTTTGCCCACGAAAAAATCGGTTCTAACAATTCTACATCAGGATTGATGAGTAGAATATGTTCATATGTAGCATGCTTTATTCCTAAATTATTACCCGCACCATATCCTCCATTGATAGAATTGGGAACGAATATACTTTGAGGATATTTTGTATGGATAAACTCTTGGAGATCCGCTTGATTGTCACTGTTATTATCAACTACGATAATTTCGAGTGATTCGGCAATATCGTTGTGTAGCAGGATAGAATCAATACACTTTTTGACAAGCTCCAGAGGCGAATTGTATGTAAGCAATACAGCGCTTACCCCATCTTTAGTTGTCTGTGTGTTTGGAAACATATTTATTTTTTAAATAGTGTATGATTTCTAAAAGTACTTCGGACTTCGCTACATACAAAATGGAGATGTAGGTTATTCCAAATACCAGTGTTTTTACAATTAGAGAAACCCAATTACTTTCGACAAAATTACCAATAAAATAAGTTAGTGCACCCGCTAAAAGGGCTGTTATTAAATATTTTGTTATAATAAGAGATAGTTCTGCGTATTTAATCTTGCTGTACGCTACTACTGACAACTGCCAGATAAATGTCCAAAACATCGTGAATAGCGAAATTCCCCACACCATGGGCAATACATCATCCCCATGAAGAAAATAGATAATAATAAGCTGTATGACACCGAATGAAATGATATAACGCATGTATAAATCCGACTTTCCTTTACTGAGCAGAAAATTGGAGTAAAAATTAATTATTGGCAAAAAGGCGGCATTTATGCACAATATTTTTAGTATTGGTACCGCAGGAAGCCATTTTTCTTTGACAGTTATAAGAATAAATTCTTCCGCCACACAATTTAAAAGTGCCAGCGTAGGAAAGGCTGCAAAACAAATAAAATTCAGAAGTTTGGTGAATATTCTTTTTTGTCTATCCTCGTCGTCTGCTATGGTGGATAGCATGGGCTGAGCAAAGCCGTGCGACATATTGGCAATGACACCTTGAGCTTTGATACTCCAACCATTCGCTTGCGTATAGTTACCCGTAGATGTGGTTGAATTTTTACCCAGTATTAACGTTAAAATATTATTATTGAGGATTTCGACCACTCTAGTGAGCAAAATCTTCGAGCTAAAACCCCACAATTCTTTAATAGGTGCGAAATTAATCTGTAACGTGGGTCTAAAATCGGAATATAAAAAACAGATTAAGGAAAACGTAAATGAATAGGTAATGGTCTGAAATACGATGCCCCAATAGGCATAGCCTAAATAAACAAGGGAGATACCCACTACCCCAGAACATAATGTCCCCAATGCAGTAGCTAAAGACCTTTCTTTAACTTTTAGGGTCTTGAACAAATACGCGCTGTGCGAAATTCCTAAACTACCGAATATTAAACCTATGAACAGTACACGAGCTGCAGGAACTAACTCAGGTTGATTGTAGAAACGACCAATCAGAGGCGATATTGCAAATAGTAAAATGTAGAGCGTGATACTAATCATTAAACTCATCCAAAATACCGCATTGTAATCACGATGATCAACTTCTTTCCTATTGGCTAAAGCGTTAATAAATCCGGCTTCCTGAATGGATGAACATACTGTCGCAAACACAATGATTAAGGAAACTAATCCGTAATCATGCGGGGTCAGAATACGACCCAGATAAATGCCAAAAAAAACAGCAAGTAATTGTTGCGCTCCATTCGAAATGCTTCCCCACAAAATCCCCTTTACCGCTTTCGACTTTAATGAATCCGAACTATTACTTGACATTTATATTGTTTAAATAACCTTTATATGATTTGAGAAATCTTTGACACGATTATCTTTTGTATCCAGGTCGGTCACTAGATATGTAACTTCCTTCAACGGTGCTACACGCATTTTTTGGTTAGAATTCAACTTTTCTGCAATACTTAATATTGCTAAAGCTTTCGAACACTTAATCATAGCACGTTTGATTTGCACGACTTCCCAATCGGAATCTGTAATTCCTTCTTCAATAGAAAGACTGTTTGTGCCTAATAGACAAAGATCAACACGAAGGTCAGATAATTCGTTAATTACCTGAGAACCAGTTACAATGTTTGTGTTTCTAGATAATTTTCCTCCTAGTAAAAACACTTCGATATTATCTTTTTCTGCTAATTCTAATGCCACAAGGGGACTAATCGTAAAAAATGTACATTGCAAATCATTTGGTATCAAGCGAGCCAATTCTATCATCGTAGTTCCGCCTCCAATTAGGATGGTCATTCCTGATGAAATAAGAGATAATGCTTTTAATGCGATTTCTTTTTTACCTTCTTTAGCGTATACATTTCCTTCCTGAAAAGGGAATTGAAATGATTTGGATAATGCACCACCATATACTTTGATGACTTGTCCATTTTCAGCTAATTCGTTCAAATCTCGGCGTATAGTATCTTCGGACACGTTCAATTGAATACTTAGATCTGAAGATAAAACCTTGTTATGTAGGTTTATTTGATGGATAATATACGCTTGTCTTTCTTCTTTAAGCATGGTTAGAATTTTATATATAATTGGTTATAATATTATTGAGAGTCATCTTCACCCGAAGGTTTTGTTTTGGTAATTCCCGCTTTAAATCGCGGTTTAAATCCAGCAGGTTTGTTCGCTTCTGTAGAAGGGACATCCTTTTGAGGATTTTCTTCTTTAGCGGATGATTCTTCGGTTGTCTTTTCAGTAGTAGTTTTAGTTACCCCAGCTTTGAAACGTGGTTTGAATCCAGCAGGTTTGTTCGCTGGTTCAGTCGTGTTTTGTGTAGCGTTCTCAACTTCAGGAGTTTCTGATTTCGGTTCTTCAGTAGAAGTAGTTTTAGTTACTCCAGCTTTGAAACGCGGTTTAAATCCAGCAGGTTTGTTCGCTGGTTCTGCCGTATTTTGTGCAGCGTTCTCCGTTTCAGGAGCTTTTTCTTTTGGTTCGTCAGCAGAAAATGTTTTGGTTACTCCCGCTTTGAAACGTGGTTTGAATCCAGCAGGTTTGTTAGCTGGTTCAGTAGTGTTTTGTGTAGCGTTCTCCGTTTGAGGAGCTTCTTCTTTTGGTTCTTCAGTAGAAGTAGTTTTAGTTACTCCCGCTTTGAAACGTGGTTTAAATCCAGTAGGTTTGTTCGCTGATTCAGTAGTGTTTTGTGTAGCGTTCTCAGTTTCAAAAGTTTCTCCTTTTGGTTCTTCCAAAGAAGCAGATTTAGTTACTTCAGCTTTGAAACGCGGTTTGAATCCAGGAGGTTTAGAAGCAGGTTCTGTTGATTTTTCTGAAGTATTTTCTGTAACAGGATTCTCAGTTTTCGAATCTTCAGTAGAAGTAGTTTTTGTAATTCCTGGCTTAAATCGAGGTTTGAATCCAGCAGGTTTGGCAGGAATCTCAGAAGCAGCATTTTCTGTTTCTTCTTTTTTATCCTTCGCTGCTGTTGTAACAGGTGCTTTAAATCTTGGCTTAAATCCGGCGGGTTTTACTGCAGGTTCGCTTACTGTTTTTTGCTCATTAGCAGGAATAGAAGTGTCTGTAGGTAATACAGCTCGGGATTCTTTCTTTGGAATTACAGCTTCTTCCGCTAAAGGATGAATTCTGCGTAATTGATTGAACCAAAACTTTTTGGAATGGTCGAAACTTTTTTCGCCCATTTTTTGGTAATGATCTTGGAATTCAAAGAATAGCGATTCATCTGCTTTTTTTAAAGCAACTAAATCAATTTTTTTCTTTGTGAAAAATTCTTCGAACGTGAGCATTCCCAAAGTTAATGATTTTGTACAGATAATAAAAAAGAGGGCAATGCGTAGTCATGGTCGGAAGATTTTTCTTCCGACTTTTTTGTGTTTTATATAGACGAGCATATCCACATAATCATCTGAATATCAGATTGTTATCTTGTTTTTATTGTTTTAATTTTGTATCTTTATCATTGATAATTATC